>JAUWGD010000081.1 GCA_030606585.1 Dehalococcoidales bacterium
GTGGAAAAGCTGCCCTGCGGTGAAAGGAAGGGCTGCATTTCAAGGGTCGTGGTAGCAGTCGCCCCTGACGGCCAAAAAACTAAACTAAATTTGTTTAGTATTGCGCTGAGAACATCCGGAGCGACAGCATTAAAGATGACCATCAATACTATAGCTATCCCAACCAGTGTCAGCGGATAATAAAACGTTTTTAACCCCCGGCTCGATAACAGCAGCGACACACCAGATAAGGCTAGGGGGACGAGCATAGCAATAACCAGGGCAACGGTGGTATCTTTGCCCGCGGCGAAGGGCAGATAGATAATAAGGGGAACCAGGAACAAGACAAAGCTGATAGTGCCCAGGTACTCGGAGGACTGGCGCCTCAGATGGTCGATAACGAATTGAATAATAAAATAGAGCGTGATGATAAAAACGAAGATAGGCGCCCCTGCCCAGGTAATAAGGAAGATTCCCAAGAAAATGCCACCCAGCAAGCTAAAGACAAGTGGTCTGGTGATGATTGCCCAATCGTGTCGGATAAGATGCCTATAAGTCATCTTCCTTTGTCCCGCCGTTTTGATGGCCAATATAAGGAAAAGGATGGCTGTCGTGCTAAATAGTGTCTCGGCTACATGATGGTCCGTGAATCCCAATATGGAGCGTCCCAGATATTCGCCGGGCAGCACAGCTACTAAGAAGGCCGCCAGCACCCCAACCCACCTGTTGAACAACGTTTTACCAATGAAGTAAACAGGAATAATAGTTAGAGCGGCTAAGATTGCCGGGAAATACGCGCCGACCACGTCTACAACATGTTGAGTTGGTGAACCCAGACCGATTACCCAGGTAACACTAGCGAGGAACCAGGCAAAGAAACGAATACTGCCGACACCACTGACACCCGGGTAGATACGGAAGAGGTCAAGGCTGGTCATGTCAGGAAAATTATAGGCCAGGTTATCAACCAGATGCATGTAGTAGTAGCCATCAATGCTGGTAAATTTGATCCATTCACCACTGAAAACCTGGTCATAGGGGAGAGAAACGCGAAAGAGTAAGGAAATTCCGAAGAATGCTGCGATTAGTATGCCAACAATTACCTTGGGGGAAATTTTATACTTATCCATTTCCCTTGGTGGTGAACCTTAACAATTAATTTCCACTTTGTAATTTACCTGCTATTATAACACAAAGATACCCTACCCACAATTTATGACATCGTCCGGTAACTTGCTGCCTTCACCCCGCCAGCTCCCTCGGGTTCGTCACTGTTGCAGCAGATAGACCCACTCTCTCACCTGCACCAGGTCTGAGTTATCGCACGGCTCCCGGGTATAAATGATTGAAATCCCGTTTTGTTCCAGGAAAGCGGTATCGCTACAGCCTCCCTCGAGAAACTCGCGGGCTTTGTTATCACTGGGTTTGGGAAACGCATGTATACGTGTATATATATGCTTACCAGTGACGGCGGTAAAGGCGGTAGCTTTCCAGGGGTCGAGTATTGCTTTCTCATACTCCTGACTTACATTCTCTTTAATCCAGACGAATGTCTGGTAGTCTTCATCGTCAATCATGTAGTAATAGGGGGTATCCTGCCGGTCCGGGATGCTTATAAACAGAGTTACGCCGACCAGAACCAGACACAAGAACCAGCCTAAATAACGCGAAATGGAAGAGACGATTCTCCCTTTAAGAGCAAGCCATTCTGGAAGGCGGAGGTTCTTTACCGCCATTAAACCGGCGCCGGCCACAATGCCCACCATCAACAGCATGAACATGAGCCCCCGCTCATACATTATTGAGATTCCGTAATGGAAAGTAAAATAGGTAACCAGCATCGCCAGCATAGCCAGTAAGCCAAGTACCAGGCCGTAATTTTCCTTACCGCCTTTATATGCCAGTACCATAGTTCCCAGCAAACAAAGCCCGGTAGGAAGGTAGCCGTAGGTCTTGATAACCCGCGGGAAGTCGACGTACTCAGGAAGAGTCTGTGAAGTAAGCAGTTGCTGTGCCGTAGGCACCAGCTGGCCAAATATCCAGGGGAAGGGTGCTAAGAAGGGAATAACTATAGCCAGCGCAATTCCCAGGCTATGCTTGAAGCCACCTTTCAGGTTAAGTACTATATAGGGGACAAGAATGATAACCAGGCAAATTGCTGACGGGGCGTGTATGGTAAGCAAAAAGCAGGTAAAAAGGAAGAGCACTATGTAGCTGCATACACTCCTGAAATTAAAAGCCAGAAAGAGAGAAAGGGGAATAAAAAATAGCCCTAGAGCCACAGGGACCAGAAAAGCAGGGCCCAGAATACCGACTGTAGTCGTTATCAAGCAGGTAAGTAAGGCGGCTTCCCAACCAAATCCCCTCCGGTGACCTAAGACATAACTCGATAATACGGTGAGCATAAAAATAACGCTCGGGAAGTATCTGAAGATAGTCATCCAGGAGAGGCCGCTGATTCGTTGAAAAACACCAAAGAACAGCTGGAAACCCGCCTCCAGATTAGAGCCGATATTCACCGTTCCTCCTCCAAAGAAGGGCTCAAGGTAACTGGTGCTACCTGCTCCCAGTATTGCCTCGGCACGGGCTAAATGTACCCATTCATCAATATGTACCAGATAGGGATAGGTCTGGTGCGGGATAAAGGCAATATAGAAAGCCAGTGCCATTATCGGCAGCAGCAGGTAAGCAGATTTGTCTAGCTTATGCGTATTATTCAGAGCCATAACTATTCTAGTATCTTGCTTTTTCCATCTGTTTTTGTCAAGTAGAAATGGTGATTTAAGAGGCCAGTACCTGCCTCAGATATTGCCCGCAGCTTTAATATAAGCTATATTTAACCTGAGATGGTAAACCGGGCGAGAAACACAATCTTGAGTAAGATTCTGTCTATAATCATTGCAGCCATAATCATAGGCGCTATAGTAGCCCTTATTCATACATTAACCGCGCCACCTGTGGATAAGTTCACCGAGTTCTATATCCTCGGTATAGAAGGCAAGGCTGTCGGCTATCCCAAGCAACTCAAGGTTGGTGAGGAGGCAAGACTGATTTTAGGTATCAGTAATCAGGAGCAAAAGGCTATATCCTATTCGGTTGATATTAAGATAGACGGAGTCATGACCGGTGGATTGGGACCAATAGCGCTGGAGCACGGTGAAAAGTTCGAACAAGTAGTAACCTTCATGCCCGATAAACCGGGAGATGAGCAAAAGGTAGAGTTCCTGCTATATAAACTAGGTGAAAGCGAGGTTTATGAATCGATTCACCTGTGGGTCAGCGTGCAACAGGAAGAGCCATAAAAATATGCCAGATATGACATGATCTATTGGGAGCACAGAAGCCAACACAGGTATAATTCTACAGGCACGAGAGCTCATAAGGAAGATCCTAGATGCCGCCACCGTCCTTAAAAAAAGCGGCTCCTTCCTGACGAGGAAGTAGATACCCACGGGCAGAGCTGACCTGCCCCCCAAAAACTGGGCCATCCATAATGTGAATTTTTCGGGATGTGAGGTGAACCCCGTAAAGGATATAAGCCAGTTGAACCTCAGGGCTATCCAGACGTTACGAAATACTTTTGGTGATAAGGTACTGGTGGGCTTAACACTGTCAATCACCATACCAGACCAACAGGATATACGGTATTATCACATGATTGATGATGAGGACTATGAAGCCTTTGTCTGGATAAAGGAAAACATAGGGCCGGAGCATGACCGGGCAATTATGGACCCGTGGAAAGGGACACCATTTACCGCAATAACCGGCAAATACATCTATACGCGGATACACTCCTTTCCCATACCGAAGGATTTGGACGCCCGCGAATTTCTAGAAAGTGGATTCACGGATACCGCCTTCTTAAGAAAGAATAATATATCTATCATTTATACGGAGCATGAATGCCGGAACCCTGACCTGACCGAGGTGAGGGAGAGAATTTACCTTCTGAAAGATTGAGACTTACAGAATATTAGTGGAACCTTGGAGTAAGTCCGGGGCATTTTTATCTCTCCGTGCTCAAATACATCAGAATAGCCCCGCATACCGCCACGTTCAGCGATTCCGCTTTCTCCCGCTCTGTGGGAATACGCAGTCGGTAGTCAGCTCCATCCAGCACTGTTTTCGATAGTCCGGAGGCTTCGTTGCCCAGAGCCAGTACCACTTTTTCCTGCTTCAGGACAGATGGTTCGGCGGTTCCGTTAAGCTCGGCGGCTATCAGGCTATAGCCGTCATGCCGTAACGCCTGCACGAGTTCCAGGTATCCCGCCGTTCTCCTGAGCCATACGGAGAGCAATGTGCCTGCCGTCGACTGCACGCATTTCGGCGCCAGGGGGTCGGCGCAGTTTTCCGTCATGATTACGCCGGAGAAACCGAAAGCGGCCGCGGTGCGGATTAGCGTACCCACGTTGCCGGAGTCCTGGATGTCTTCCAGCAGGAGGATTTTATTCCCCGCTCCTTCCGGCAGGCAGGCCGAATAAATACCCTCCGGTATACGGACAATGGCCATAATCCCCTGCGGTGTCCTGGTGCTGCTGATGTTGCGGAACTGGCTTTCGGTAACCAGTCGCAAGGGGTAATGGCGGTAAGCGGCCGGCGGTTCTTCGATGGATATTATCTCGGTTATTTCATCGGGGCGGACGCCCATTACCTGCCGGATGGCTTTATCACCCTCCACGATGAACGCCCCGCCTTTTAGCCGGCCTTTTTTCTCGGCCAGTTCCTTGTACCATTTAAGGGGTTTTAAAGGAGCGAGCATGGTGTCCTTACCTCTTCTTCCTGAGCAGGAATACGATGATAAATCCTATGGCAAGGATGATAAACGCAAGCCCAAAGCTATGGAAAGCGTAGCGGAACATGCCTGCGGCGGCAAGAAAAAAGATGATACCGCCGATAATCAGAGCGATGCCTGTTCGATTAAAAAGGCTGCGCAGGTTACCGGTACTATCTCCGGCTGGGGTTGTCGTCACGCCGTTAGTATCTTCACCCGATTCGGAAGTACCGCTGCGGGTGCGGACAATACGCGCTATTACCGCGATGGCGATAATAACAACGATAACAAGGAATATTTCCAGCGGACCGAGTCTCATAATTTATTCCAACTCCACCATAACAATACCGGGTTCCGGAGTCAAACCGGAGCCCGGTTTTTTTCTTCAGGTGAAACCAGTATGCTTTTGATGGACAAACTGAAGCAGGCTTGATAGTCTATATAGTCTATTCGTCCAGGGCTTTAGCCATCTGTACTTCTTTAACAAGGTCCTCGATGGTAATCGCCGAGAGCGTCAGGGGCGTCATGGTTCCCCGGGAGCCCAGCTGGGCAGCGACTCTGGCTATTACCGTGTTGTTGGGCGCTTCGAGGATATTAACGAAGTCATACTCACCCAGCAGGGCGTACTGGGTTAATATTTTAGCACCCATGCCCTCTACTTCTTTGTTTACTTCCCAGATTCTGCCGGGGTTCTTCATGATTGTTTTTCTTCCTGTGTCTGTTAGCTTTGTCAGCATCATGTAATATGGCATATCAATCACCTCTTTATAATTAGCGTTACTCTGTAGTCAGGCCAATTAGTGAGCATATCTTACACTACTGCCTGTTGGCTGTCAATGTCCTGCTTCCTTCACGGTTAACGGTATGCCGGACACCAGCAGATAGACCTCGTCGGCGTGCTCTGCCAGCATCTGATTGGCCCTGCCGAGAAGGTCGCGGTAGAGGCGACTTACCCTGTCGGCGGGTACCACGCCGAGTCCGAACTCGTTGGTGACGATGATGAAATGGGCATCCGACCCGTCGATGCAGTCGAGAAGCTCCTTGATTTCAGCCGTGACCTCCTTATCCGCGAGGTCGGCATCGGTATTTTCATCGTACTGCATGAAGATGTTATTAATCAGGAGGGTGATGCAGTCGATAATAATGGTCTGCACTTTGTCCATATTCTTAATAATTTGGCTGCCGATGTGCGTGGTAGCCTCAAGGGTTGACCAGTCGGTCGGCCTCGATTTGCGGTGCATTTCAATACGCTTTTTCATGTCCGCGTCGCCGGCCTCCGCAGTAGCCACGAAAAGGACGTTCCCGCCCGCTTTCAGGGCCATTTCCTGTGCCAGCGTGCTCTTGCCGCTGCGGGCGCCGCCGATAATAAGCGTGGTTTTCAAACCTGTGCCTCCATAATACGGTAGATTTCCGGTATATTCAGGTTCCGGCGGACCAGTTCCGCCAGCTTATCGTATTCTTTGTCTTTGCTGATAGTGGCATCGCCCGCGGTTTCGGCCAGACCCCAGTAATTTCTCAGGGTGTTAAGAAAGGTCTGCCGGAAGTCATCGTTGTGGAAAAGTCCGTGCATATAGGTGCCCAGTACCGTGCCCCGGGCATTCAGGTGGCCGTCATAGTAGTCGGCGGCTCCCCGGGGTGTCTCGATTATTTGAAAGGCGTTGGCTTTCTCCTTGCTCCGGGTCTTTCCCATGTGGATTTCGTAGCCGGTAAGCTCCAGTCCCTTCGTTCCGGCCAGCAGCCCGGGGTCGGCGATGACCCGCGCCCTGACCTGCGTGGTGGACTTCTCCGAGACGAAATCCGTAATCATGTCGAGGAGTCCCAGTCCGGCGACTTCTGTATTTTCCGACTCCACTCTCTGCGGGTCGAGGATTTTTTCTCCCAGCATCTGGTAGCCGCCGCAGACGCCCACAACCGGGGTGCCTGCCTTAACCCTGGTGAGAATGCTGGTCGCCAGTCCTGAATGCCTCAGGTAAGCGAGGTCGGCCACCGTGCTCTTGGTACCGGGCAGGATAATAAGGTGCGGATTACCGAGTTCGAAACGCTGGGAAACGTAGTTTACCATGCAGCCTTCTTCTTCCAGCGGGTCGAAGTCATCGTAATTGGAGATATGGGGCAGGCGTATGACAGCTATTTCCAGGTCGCCGGTGGCCCTGTTTGGCGGTCTTTCATCCAGGTAAACCGAGTCCTCCTGGGCGATGCGGATATCACGGAAGTAGGGCACCACGCCCAGCACGGGCTTGCCGGTACGGTTCACCAGGTATTCAATGGCGGACTCGAGCAGGGTGACATCGCCGCGGAACTTGTTAATTATCATCCCTTTAACGAGTTCCCGTTCGTCTTCATCCAGCAGCTCCAGCGTGCCGACGAGTGAAGCGAAGACGCCTCCCCGGTCGATATCCCCGACGATAAGGACAGGGGTGCCGGACATCTTGGCGATTCTCATATTGACTATTTCCCTGTCCTTGAGGTTTATCTCCGCCGGGCTTCCCGCTCCTTCGATAACGACGATATCATAGGCGGCACGGAGACGGTCGAAAGCCTCCGACACCATTTCCAGCAGGGAAGGCGTATATTTATAGTAGTCTCTGGCGGAAATTGTCCGGGCAACCTTGCCCAGCACGATAACCTGACAGCCCGTATCCGTCGTCGGCTTGAGCAGTATCGGGTTCATGTCCACTGTGGGCGCGATTCCCGCCGCCTCCGCCTGTACCACCTGCGCCCGCCCGATTTCGCCGCCTTCGGCGGTGACGAAGGAGTTAAGCGCCATGTTCTGCGACTTGAACGGGGCTACTTTATAGCCGTCCTGCCGGAAAATACGGCAGAGGGCGGCCACCATGATACTCTTCCCCGCCGAGGAGGTCGTCCCCTGAATCATTATAGTCTTGGCCTGTTTCATAATAAAA
>JAUWGD010000146.1 GCA_030606585.1 Dehalococcoidales bacterium
CGTTATATACGCGTGGTAATAACGCTATCAGGATAAATTGATTGTGATATTTTGTTGACAACGCCCTGGAATCGTTGTAGAATAATTCTGTATAGAACTTAATTCAACATTTTTATAGTCACCGCTCGGAAAAAGCATGACCATCAGTGAAGTAAGCAAGAGGACCGATAAAACCCCGCTGGGTACCTTATTATCCGTTTTGATGTCTTTCGAGGTGCTGGAGCGGTATCTCGAAGTAGAGTTGAGGCGTTACGACGCTACCCTCATCCGATTCAATATCATGAGCACGCTCTTCAAGAACGGCGGCGAAATGACACCTTCGGAAATCGCGGAGAGTGTCTTCCGGGAAAAGAATTCCATTACCGCGGCTATCAATACAATGGAAAAGCAGGGGGTCGTCCGACGTGAACCTTCACCCGATGACCGCCGGTCTGTCAAAGTCGTCATTACCGATAAAGGCTGGAAAGAGGCCAATCAGTTAAATCCTGTCGCCCAGGAGTTGAGCCGCGAGGTCTTATCCTGTATCGATAAAGAACAAGTCGAAGTTCTGGTGGGTATCATGAGGACGGTTAGAGAGAGCCTGTCTCCCAGGCTCGCCAGGAACGCCGCCAACGGGAAGCTTCGCGAATAATTTTATTATAAGTTGTGGTTCCACAGCGCAACCGGGGACTGTCTGCGCTGAATAAGAATGAAGAGGGGATTATGTAACTGTGAAAGAGATTAGGATTCACGGACGTGGCGGGCAGGGGGCCGTTATGGCGGCCAGGATGCTGGCCAGTGCCTTCGTTTTAGAAGGTAAGTCGGTGGCCAGCTTTCCCATGTACGGGTTCGAAAGGAGAGGCGCGCCGGTAGTGGCTTTCACCCGCATTGATGACAAGCCCATTCGGGAAAAAACGCAAATCTACAATCCTGACTGCCTGATAGTGATTGACCCCGGCCTGCTGACTCTCCCCACCCTGTTTACGGGGTTGAAGCCGGAGAGCGCTTTCATCCTCAATACCCCCAAGAAGTTGACCGAACAGCCCGATAAAAACCTGAAAATAGGCGGCGCGGTCAACGCTACCCAGATAGCCGTTGACGAAATCGGCCGGGATATTCCCAATACCTGCCTCCTCGGCGCCTTTGCCGCCGCCACTGGCTGGGTGCAATTACAGTCCCTGCTGGACTGCCTGCCGGACTATCTCAGCGGCGATATCCTTGAAAGAAATCTCAAGAGTGCCGAGAGAGGCTACCGCGAAGTGGAGGTAATCAAATGGTAATCAAACATAAGAATATTTTTAAAACGGAAAGCGCCTGGTCCAATGCCGATGAGAAGCTTCTATGCTTGGACACGGGCAGCTGGCGGACGGAGCGGCCGGTGGTGGACAAGGAGAAGTGTAACTACTGCGGTCTGTGCGCGCTCTACTGCCCCCCGCAGTGCATGAAAGACATGGGAGACCATTACGAGGTTGACCTTGCTTACTGCAAGGGTTGCGGTATCTGCGCCACGGAATGCCCGCTAAAAGCCATTACTATGGTTCCGGAAGGAGAGTTCGCCGATGGTTAGTGCTCAAAAAGGTCAGGTCAGGGTAATAACAGGCAACGCCGTCGGAGCCTACGGAGCCATGCTTTGCCGACCGGAAGTGGTGGCGGCATATCCCATAACCCCTCAAAGCGAGATAGCGGAACTGCTTTCTCAATTCAAGGCCGATGGCGTTCTGGACGGCGAATACGTGGAAGTTGAGGGTGAAAACTCGGCGATGAACGTCGTCTTAGCCGCCAGCGTCGCTGGCGCGCGAACTTTCACCGCTACCTCTTCTTACGGCTTGGTATTCATGTATGACGCCCTGCAGGAAACCTCCGGCTTCAGGGCTCCGGTGGTAATGGTGAATGCTAACCGGGAAACGCCCGGCATCCATGCCGTTTCCTCCGGGCAGCAGGATTTGATTTCCGCCAGGGACACGGGATGGATTCAGATAATCGTGGAGAACGACCAGGAAATACTCGACCAGATTATCATGGCCTACCGGCTGGCGGAGGACTATGATATCCAGCTACCCATAATGGTCAACTATGACGGTTTCTATCTCTCCTACCTTGCCGAAGCCGTGGAAATCCCCAATATTGAAGACGTCGATGCTTTCTTGGCGCCGCTCAAGCAGCAGCCGGAACGGCAGAAGCTGGTCCCGGGGGTTGCTATCGGCTGCGGCACTCACGGCATGGAGATGGGCTACGTCGAGGCACGCTACAAGCATTGCCAGGCTCTGGAACGGGTCAAGGGTAAGGTAGACGAAATAGATAAAGCTTTCGGTGATTACTTCGGACGTTACTATGGCGGACAAATTGAAGAGTACCGCACCGATGACGCCGATATCGTTATCCTGGCATCCGGAAGCGCCACCGGTACGGTACGTACGGTCATCGATACCAAGAGGGAACAAGGGATAAAAGTCGGTCTGATTAAACTAAGATTGTTCCGCCCCTTCCCCGCCGAACGACTCATCGGAGTACTCAAGGGGAAGAAGGCGATAGGCGTTATCGACCGGAGCCTCTGTTTCGGCTGGAAATACGGCCCCATGTGTATGGAATTGAGGGCCCTTTCACCGGAAATCGGCCCGGCTCCCATATTGAGCTATATCGATGGCCTGGCCAATCTGGATATCACCGTACCTCATATAGGGAGAGTGATAGATGAAGTCAGTGCCGCCGCACAGGGCAAGCCTTATCAGGAAGTAACCTGGATACCGATGGAGGAATAAGATAATGGTAGAAGGAACGAAGAAGAGAAACAGGGTTTTTGATTATTTTTGTGAGGAAGACCAGTTCGCGGGGGGTGTCGCCTGGTGCGCCGGGTGTCCCCTGGAACTTACCGCCAGGTTCGTGCCGCAAGTCCTGGGGAAGAACATGGTTATTGTCGGTACGCCCGGTTGCGCGGCACCGGTGCTTCACGGGCAGAACGTAGGGGCATGGCATAAATTAGCTTATATGGCTTCTGTCATGACCGGAGTTCCCTCCAAGGCTACCGGACTCTCCCGGTACTACAACAGGATAGGTCAGGACGCCACGGTGGTCTGCTTCACCGGTGACGGCTGTGCCACCGATGTCGGTTTCCAGCCGCTCAGCGGGGCTGCCGAAAGACGTGAGAAAATCATCTACCTGGCATATGACAACGAAGGCTACATGAACACCGGCAACCAGAGAAGCAGCGCCACGCCGCTGGGAGCGGCTACCACCACAACCCCCGTCGGGAAAATCAGCCGCGGCAAACAGACCATATCCAAGAACATGCCCCTGATTATGCTCATGCACCGGCCGTCGTATATGGCTACGGCTACCCTGAGCCACCTCGAGGACTTTGCCAAGAAGCTGAAAAAAGCCCAGGAGAAGGTAAAAGAGGGGTTCGTCTACCTTCATGTCTTCTCGCCCTGCCCCGTCGGCTGGCGCATTAACTCCAATATGTCAATCGAGGTATGCCGCAATGCCGTGAGGACCAACTACTTTCCCCTCTGGGAGGCGGAGGATGGCAAGCCCAGGTTGACGCTGGAGGTAGCCAACCCCAAGCCGGTTGTGGAACTCACCAAGTTGATGAGGAAATTCTCGCATTATAAAGAGGAGGACATGGCAAACCTGCAAAAGGCGGTTGATGAGCGGTATGCTCTTATCAAGAGCCTTTGCGATGCATATAAGTAATCCCGGTTATTCGCAGTGAATTATAGTAAAGGAGATGTATCTGGAGACAATAAACCCGTAAAATATCACGAATTGGTGCTGATAAATAACTCTCTTTATATGTTGCACCGGTCTTTAAATATCGCATAAGTTAAGAAATAGTAGCGAGAAAGCTGAATAACTAAGGAGGAGGATTCTACAGATGGTTACACCAACCAGAGATAAAAAGCCCGAAAACAAGCCGATAACTGGTATGTCGGTAAAGGGTAACCCGGAAATCTGGGACGATACCTGGGTTAAGACGACCTGTGGCGGCTGCTACGGTCAGTGTACCATTCGCGCCCACCGGGTTAACGGTGTCATCGTGAAAATTAATGGTGAGCCTGACAACGACTTCGGCCCCCGCGGGGGTATATGCGCCAAGGGCGAAGCCATGATACAGGCGCTTTACGACCCCAACCGTTACAACTACCCGTTGAAAAGGACCAACCCGAAGAAAGGACTTTTTGAAGACCCCAAGTGGGAGCGGATTTCCTGGGACGAAGCCCT
>JAUWGD010000178.1 GCA_030606585.1 Dehalococcoidales bacterium
CGTCCCGTCAGTGCCGGTATTACCCTGGCCAACCTTGAAATCGGGCAATCTGCCAGCGTTCTCAACGTCATCATCGAACACAATTCGGATTTCCTGCGTTACCTGACCAGCCTCGAGCTAACCCCCGATGCGGTGTTAAAGGTCCTCGAGAAAGCCCCCTACGACGGGACCCTGACCATCGAGGTTAATAATACCACCCGGGCTATCGGGAGAGAAGCTGCATCTTTAATTATGGTGAAACCCCTTACAAACTGAACGCTTCGAGGCGCGCCGCCGCGAGTACGAGAGGTTAAGGGGCAGGGAGGGGTAACTACCCCCTACCACAACCCCGGCACTAAAGCCTTGCGTTCCGGCGGGTAATCCGGGAATGTTTTCCGGTACCACGCATGGTGGTCTTTCGCCCGCGGCAGCAGGTTGGCCACCGTCCAGAAAGCAAAAGCCAGCCCCGGCAGAGACCAGGTCGCTATCGCCCATCCAATCCAGATGGTAATTTCCCCCAGGTAGTTGGGGCAGGATACCCAGCGGTAGAAACGACTGTTCGATATTTTGTAGCCGGACTCACCGGGCTTCCGCAGTTCGCGTAAGGCTATATCGGCCTGCCGGTTGATAGCGAACCCGATGATAAAAAGAGCCGTCCCGACGATAAATCGCGGGTCGGACAGCCAGTCACTGCTGTAGCCTCCGGAGAAGCCGAATATATAGCGGCCGTTAAGATAGCCGTTCATAACATTAAAAAGAAACCCGAAGCTCATAACCAGCAGGGGCATACGCCGGACCGTACCGCGCAGGCTGAAGGGGTAAATGAAAGCGCGGTGAAGGTAATGCGCCTCCCAGAGAAACAGGAAGACCAGCGTTACGGTGGTAATACCGTTGCCCCCCAGCAGAAAACACACGGCGAAGGCAATCGGCGCCGGAACCTCCATGAGCACCCAGCCCATCTTGTTGCCGATGGTGTAACCCCAGCCTCGGCGGGTATGGCGCCCGTACGGGGCCGCCACGAAGAAAAGCGCCACGAAGGCCACCACCGCCAGCACGAACCACCCGATGAGCAGACCGTTGTAAATCGTCAGTTCTTTCATCCGGGATCTCCGGTCTTCAGACTCACAGGGCGGGTATAGTTTCCGTTCTCTTCGAACCAGTGCAGCGTATCGATTAACGTTTCCCGGAAAGGGCGCGGCTGGTAACCGAGCTCGCGGACGGCCCGCTCATGGCTGATATGCCGGTTGCTCTTTAAAGCCCTCAACGAGACTCCGGTATAGAGCGGGCGCTTCCCGTTCAGTCGACTTATAGCCTGAATGAACGGGGCGCCGACATGGGCCAGCCAGAGAGGCATGACAATCCTGGTAGCCGGTACGCCGGTTATTTCAGCTACCATAGCGGCGATATCAACCATCGATACCCAGTGCCCGGAAAGGAGATACTTGGCGCCTGCCGTTGCTTTTTCTTCTGCCTGTATTGCCCCCGCCACCACGTCGCGCACATCCACCCAGTCGAACCCGCCCGTAACCAGGGCCGGCAGCCTGTGCTGCGCCAGCGACAGCAGGGCTTCGCCGAAGTACGAAGGCTGGTAATCGTGGGGCCCGATTATCGCCGTGGGATTGATGATTACAGCGTCCAGACCCTTCTCTATCCCCCGCCGCACCTCAATCTCGGCGGCCGCCTTAGAGCGGTCATAGGGAGGATAATGGCGGGACTCTACCAGGGGACGGGACTCGTCAACCGGGACGGACATCGGCTCCTGTACCAGGGCGTGGATGGAACTGAAGTGGACGAGTCTGCGCACGCCGGTACGCAGGCAAGCATCAACCACGTTCCGGGTACCGAGTACGTTAATCGATTCCAGCACAGGCCAGTCGCTCATCGATAGCGAGATACAGGCGGCCAGGTGATAGACGACATCGGCACCCTCGAACGCCCGGCAAAGAGAATCGGGGTCGCACATATCTCCCCGGACAATCTCGGTATCCAGCCCGTCGAGAGCCTGGCAATGAACGTGAACCAGACAGCGGGTGGGGCGGTCTTTATCAATCAGAGCGCGAACCAGATTGGCGCCGACGTGACCGCTGGCGCCGGTAATTACCACTGTCATTTGAACCCAATTATAGCATAGAGTCGCTACGTATAGCCAAGTTATTCTTTCTGCACTGCACTATAGCACATCGCTCCCTTTGTTACGTTTGCCGTTTGTGATATAACTGTGACGTTCTTAACAAGCATTGTGATTGCCACGTAAGGTTCACGGATTAAGCTAAAAATAGTCCGTAGGGAAAATCGATAATGACAAACAATCATATCGTCAAATCGGGCAAGACGAAACGTAAAATCCAGTACAGTTATTGCCCGCAATGCGGCCATAAGGGTCTGTACCACATCCAGCAGCGGTACTCCCGCTGCCGCTATTGCGGACTTTACCGGATATCGTTACCGGGGCAGGATTGCTAGCCAGACGGAGTAAGGGGTGATGAGAATAGTAAAAGATTTACTTGCCTTCTTTTATAGCCTGCTGGACGTGGTGGCTTACCGGATATGTTTCCGCTGAACTGACCGGCGGATATCATGATTCATCCGGCACGATTTTAACCGTTATGTTCCGATTCCTCGGACCATCGAACTCGCAGAAGAAGATACCCTGCCATGTCCCCAGAACCAGTTTTCCGTCCTCGACGAATAACGTCTCGGAATCACCGACAAGCGTGGCCTTGATATGCGCTGGAGAGTTGCCTTCCAGGTGACGGTAGTTCTGATGCTGTGGCACCATCACCTCAAGCTGCGCCGCAATATCCTCGACGACACTGGGGTCGGCATGCTCGTTAACCATGACTCCGGCCGTCGTGTGCGGGACGAAAACATAGCAGATACCGCTTTTAATCCCGCTGGCCTGCACAATATCGTTTACCCCGGCCGTAATATCCTGGAACTCCACCCGCGAATTAGTCTTTATGTCAACTTTATTAATCAAGGCTCTCCCCTCCCCCGCAGTTAAGATTCATACCATATCCTACACCCTGCCTTCCCAACTGGCAATACTTCCTGCCGGGACAGCTTGACCTCACACTCGAAACCCGTTAAACTGTAATCAGGAGAAATACCATGCCGATATACGAGTATGTTTGTTCGGAATGTAATGCCAAGTTTGAGCAACTACGCCCTCTGAGTCAGTCCGACCAGACGGCGGATTGTCCCCAGTGCCACAAACCCGCCCGCCGTAAGATGTCCACCTTTGCCTGCTTTAGCGCTAATCCCGGCGGCGTGCCCAAGACTATACCCGGTACCGGCGGCAGTTCCTGCTCCAGCTGCAGCTCCGGCGATTGCAGCACCTGCGCTTCCTAAAAGGAAACGTCTATTCATTGTCCTCCACCAGGCGCCTAATAAGCTGTTCCA
>JAUWGD010000159.1 GCA_030606585.1 Dehalococcoidales bacterium
GGGCAGGGTGAAAGATACCATGGTCTCCGGCAACATATACAAGATGCTCAAAGACATAGTCGCCATCGGCAGCGAGGCCAGGTGGATAAGCGGCTTCCTACAGACCCCGCCGCTTTACTGTAAGGGGATTTCTGTTTCGAGTAAGGGGTAAAGGAGGTTGAAGTGAAAACTAAAAGGTATTTCCTTATATTTCTTACTCCAGCTCTTTTGCTAATTACTTTGGTTAATGGCTGCGGTGAATCTTACACGCCAGAGAACTTAGACACGGCCCGTGAAGCAGGGTATTCCGAAGGTTACGCTGCTGGTAAGACCAAAGGCTATAGTGCTGGCCACGATGAGGGTTATAATACTGGCAATGCTGAAGGCTATGAAGCTGGCCACAAGGCTGGTTATGAGACTGGTAATACCGACGGCTATGAGACTGGCCTCGATGAAGGTTACGATACTGGCAAGGATGATGGCTATAAGGCTGGACATAATGAGGGTTACGATGCTGGGATTATTGAATTGGAGTCAATTACACAGGAAGCAGAAAAATTTGGCTACGACAAAGGCTATAAGGCTGGTTACGATAAAGGCCATAGCATTGGTATACTGGTAGGAAAACTGGAAGCATTAATGGAAAGGCTGGAAACGCAGGAGGCAGAGAGGGCAAGGCTTGATGATTTAGCTTATATTAAAGCGTATCTGAGTAATTACAGCGATGACGCTGACCCCCAGGCGGAAGGTATCGAACTCGGAATAATTCTCTATGACTCTAAAAGCAGAATCATTATAGTTGAGGGCGTACCTCTTACCGTGGCTATCAAGCTATACGAGACAGGAGAAAGGCCTAACACTGTTGGAGGCTGGCTAATCTATCAAGATACTGTTACCATAAATTCCACATCAGAAAGCATAAGGATACCTTTTAAGGACTTGGAACGAATCCGTACTAACTACTCTAGCGACTACCAAATATGTATGAAAGTAACGGTTACAACCCCCAATCAAAGGAACTTCAGTGTTACTTCAGATTCAGGGTTTCTAGAGTTACCAAGGCCATGAGTTTGATAAGCCCAAGTAAACAAAAAGAAAGGGGGCAAGGTTATATGGTGGACAAAAAGGTTAAAATCGAGTGCCTCTTATGTGGTGGAGTTTTAAAAATACCTTCCCTTAGTAATATCGAACAGTATGATGGGCTTGGGATTTGCCAAAAATGTAAATCTGAAATACATGTGAAATTATCAAAAGGCAAGGTGCTGAAATATAAAATTGTAAAGAAATTTTACCCTGCAAGCGAGCCTATAAAGATTACTGAAGTTGAAATTGTTAAGCCTTATGGATATGAGCAACGCAAACTACGTGAGGGGAATAAAAGTAAAGAATAAGGTTAGACATTAATTGTGAGTTTAAGAGAGGCTTGCCCTTATAAAACAAATAGTCATTGCGAGGAGCGCCCTGCTCGCCGAACAAGTTCCTTGGCAGGCGAGAGCGAACGAAGCAATCCGTTGTCATTCCCGCGGAAGCGGGAATCCAGTGGTGGTGAAGGAGAGGGGTCTGGATTCTCGGGTCAAGCCCGAGAATGACATAAGGAGAGGAAAGGTAAAATAAAATGAACAATATCATTAAAATTAACGCCCGTCCCAGGTTAAAAACGCCCAACCTGCTGGCGGCCTGGCCCGGCATCGGCAACGTCGCCATGATTATCGCCAACTATCTTAGAGCCAAACTGCCCTTTAAAGAACTGGGCTACCTCGAGGCTCCCTACTTCTTCGACCCCATCGGCGTTACCGTCAAGGACAACGTGGTCGATGAGCCCAATTTCCCCCTGAGCCAGTTCTACTACTGGAAAAACGACGACGGCAACGATTTGATACTGTTCATCGGCGACGACCAGCCGACCGCCAAGGGCTACGAGCTGGCCAACTGCGTCCTGGACGCGGGGAGCAGGTTCGGGGTTGAGCGGGTTTACACCTGCGCGGCGGCCATCACCCGCATCCACCATACCGAGCCCCCCAAGGTCTGGGGCGTTGGCACCAGCCACCTCGTTACCGCCGATTTGAATAATTTCGACCTCGAGTATTCCAGCAACCTGCAAATCGCAGGACTCAACGGCCTGCTGCTGGGCGTAGCCAAAGAAAGAGAAATAGACGGCGTCTGTCTGCTGGGAGAGGTGCCCGTTTACGCCAGCCGCGTGCCCAACCCCATGGCGGCGCTGGCCGTGCTGAAAGTCCTGACAACCATGCTGGAGGTGAAAATCGACTTCGCGGATCTGGCCAAGATGGCCGTAGAGGCCGGGGAGAGAATCAAGCAGGTAGCCGCTCAGGCTATGGAAGAATATATCGACTATTTCACCGAGCCGATATGGGAACGCGGCGAGGAGGACGAGGAAGACGAGGATTGAAGAAACAAATCACGTTTTTCGTCAGCTATGAAGTTACGGAAGAGTACTACCCTGGCAGGATTTAAATCCCTGAAGGGTAACGTCCTTCAGGGAAGGACCGGGAGCAAGGTCAAGCTCCGTGAGAAAAAGCTGGGCGACGTCCGCAACGACTATAAATGGCAATCGGACGCGGAGTTGGCTAAGCTGGATGCGGCCCCGACGCTTATCATGCCCTTCGCCGTCTACCTGCTGGAATACGCCACCGAGATACACCGCCTCAAATCCAACAAATACTCTCTAGCCGTGGAAACGCTCGAGGGCAGGCATATCGGCAACTGTACCTGCTATGATATCGATGAAAAGAAGAATGAAGCGCAGCTGGGCATCATGATCGGCGACCGTGATTACTGGGACAAGGGCTACGGCGCCGATGCCGTCAGTACGATGGTTGACCATGTCTTCCTGACGACCGGTCTCCAGCGCCTCTACCTGAAGACCCTGCACTGGAACCTGCGGGCGCAGAAATGCTTCCAGAAATGCGGCTTTTTACCGTGCGGAGAAATGAGACGCAACGGCAATGATTTCCTGCTCATGGAAATGAATCGGGAGCAGTGGGATAAACAACACAACAGTAGCTAAAGGGGTGTCTAAGAGTGGCGAAGCCCGTATGTCATTGCGAGGAGTGAAACGACGAAGCAATCCGCTGTCATTCCCGCCCCGTATCAAGTACGGGGTAAACTCAAGCGGGAATCCAGCGGTGGTGAAGGAGAGGGGTCTGGATTCTCGGGTCAAGCCTTCAGGCTGAATCAGGCTGAAGCCCGAGAATGACAGGAGTAGAATAACATACTTGGGACACAGGGGGTGAGTTTTAATAAATGGACAACCTGCCTATAGAATGGCTCGGTGACAGGGTCAGAATAATCGACCAGACCCGGCTACCCCGGGAGGAAGTATATCTGGAGCTCGATGACTACCGGGACATCGCCTCAGCCATCATGGAATTGAAAATAAGGGGCGCCCCGGCCATCGGTATAGCGGGAGCCTACGCCGTGGCCCTCGGCGCTCGTAAAATCGAAGCTGAGGCCAGTGGTGAGTTCCTGGAGAAGCTGCACGGCGTTATCGACTTTATTGCCGCTACCCGCCCCACCGCCCGCAACCTGTTTTTCGCCCTGGAACGCATGAAAAGTATCACCGACTCTGGAAAAAGCGTCATAAGCATTAATAAAGCCCTTGTCGACGAGGCTATGAAGATACACAAAGAAGAATCGGACGCCACCGAACGTATCAGCGAATTCGGCGCCGAGTTACTCAAGGACGGCTGGACGGTACTGACCCACTGCAACACGGGGCCGCTGGCAACGTCCGGCTACGGCACGGCCCTGGGCGTTATCATCACGGCGCATAAGCAGGG
>JAUWGD010000089.1 GCA_030606585.1 Dehalococcoidales bacterium
CCAGCCCGATGTACCCCCCGGCAGGGACGACAGCGATAACCCGGTAGTACGCTCCTGGGGAGAGCCGAAGAAACTCGCTTTCAAAGCCCTTCCCCACTGGAAACTGGGGGAAGACCTCGGCATAATCGACTTCGAGCGCGGGGTAAAGATATCCGGCAGCCGCTTCTACCTGCTCAAGGGAGCGGGCGCCCGCCTGCAGAGAGCCCTTATCACCTTCATGCTTGACCTTCATATCAAAGACCATGGCTACCAGGAGATATATCCGCCATATATGGTCAAACAGGAATGCATGGTCGGTTCCGGACAGCTGCCCAAGTTCGCCGATAATATCTATCACGATGTTGAAGACGACCTCTGGTGGGTGGGCACCGCCGAGATACCCCTGACCAACCTGCACCGGGACGAAATCCTGGCCGGTGAATCCCTGCCCCTGCATTACGTCGCTTATACCGCCTGCTTTCGCCGCGAAAAGATGTCGGCCGGCAAGGACACGCGCGGCATCAAGCGCGGCCACCAGTTCGATAAGGTAGAGATGTATAAGTTCACCACACCGGAGACATCGCGGGACGAACTGGAGAAGATGGTTGCCAACGCCGAAGATGTCTGCCGTAAGCTGGAACTGCCCTACCGGATTAAAGAGCTCTGCACCGGCGACCTCGGCTTTACCTCGGTGAAGTCCTACGATGTCGAGATGTGGGCGCCCGGCTGCGAAGAGTGGCTGGAAGTCAGCTCATGTTCCAATTGCACGGATTTCCAGGCGCGGCGGGCTAATGTCCGCTACCGCCCCACCCCTGTTGCAAAACCACAGTTCGTTCATACCCTCAACGGCTCCGGCCTGGCCCTGCCCAGGGTGATGATAGCCGTCATGGAGAACTACCAGCAGGCCGACGGCACCATCGTTGTACCTGAAGTACTCCAACCGTATATGGGTGCTAAGGTAATTAGCTAGAAATTAAATATCACCACATTCTATGGCACTTGACACAAGACGATTTTTCCTATATTATACCTAGAAATTCTAGGTGCTAATAAAGGAGGGATTTGAAAATGCGTGTAATGGCAGTCATCGTGGCAATTATCGGCTTAGCCACCCTTGTCCTCGGGATATTATTCATCACACAGGCCGCGTCAGCGACGCAGGAAGTCGCCGACTCCATAGCCCCACTTCCGCTGGACCAATTAGATTCCACATACGAAGCAGTTACAGCCCAGTACAATCAAATGAAAGCGGCGGGAGCTCCACCAAGTATCGAATTCAATTACCTGTACGGAAATAAGGTAGGACTGGGACTTGCCAGGTCGAATATAGGTACCGCCAGCTTTGTCCAGACCACCGGCATCATCAATATAATCATGGGAGCGGGCCTGATACTGGTCGGTTTGGCTCTACTCAGGAAAGCTTCAGCCTAGTAAAGGTCTCTACCAACCGCGAAAGCTTTTATAACGCTTCTAAATATATCGCAGATATGACGGGGCTCGTACTTTCCGTGCCATCGAATTATGGCTGTGGATTATGAGCCCTGTCTATATTTATGGAGATTTCCCGGACACACCTGTATAATAACCCACAGGCACTCCCACCCTGTAACAATGTTAAACCGTCAGAATCAGGAGAATATCAATGGAAACAAAAGAGTATGAGGTGGTCATTAAGCTGGTCGGCAACCAGAACCCCTGCCACTCCGGCCATCAAATCGGCGACGAATGGGTCTTTAACTACATGACCCCGCCGGGCATGTGCAGCCTGGCCTTCAACGCCCTCTATCCCTTCGCCATGGTACTCCGGTTCGGGGGGATGTTCCCCTGGCAGGACGACCCCGATGTCGTACAGGCATCCTGCCCTGATGGAGAAGTCAACAACATCTTCGAACTGAGACGCCGCCCCAGGCAATAACCGAAAGAGTTCACGCTCAAATTAAGTGTCAGCCCAGACGCCATATGGGTGCCAGCCTGCTATTCCCATGCAAGATTTTTAAGCTATATTATTATTGTAGGAAGTCCTTTCTTTACCCCGCTTCCTATAAATTTTGCAGGAGCACCGCTTTGACAACGGAAAACACTTTAGATAGTAATGTAATAGTATCCGAACCGCTGGAGGAGTCCAGCGGATTCTGCACGGAATGCCATAGTGCCACCTTCTTCATGGTTGATAAAGAACTCGGCTATTACAAACAGTGCCCGAATTGCGGCAATATCCAGTATCTCCACAGGAGATTCTTAAGATTCGACCGCCAGTCCCGGCAGTGGAAATAGGCCCGCCATAACTGAACCCGTCACTCCTTCAGCCTTCTCAACAGCACGGTGATTATCAGGGTATCCCGGGCGGCGGTGATATTGTGAGAGTTAACCTCCCAGCCTTCGGGGATTGATTCCGGTAAATGCGCGAAAACCTCATCTAACGTCCTGGTAAACCCTTCCTGGTCTTCGATATGGGTGAAATGGGGACTCCGCCCGGTCTCATCGGGGTTGATGTATTCCACCAGCACCCTGTATTCGTAAGGATGACTCTTCATGATTAACCCCCTGTCAACAAGGTATTCCTCTTCTGCTTATTATTTCCGCCAGAAAACACCACCCATGTTATACGCCCCGACAAAATGAATGTCAAGGCCTGATGTATTAATCTCCCTCCGTAGCATTTTCTCAGGCTTCACGTTATAATGGTCTATGGTTGTTTTCACTCCGGAGGGGTATCCGTTTAGCCGGAAGAGGCAGCCTTAACGATGATAATAAAAGGAGGTGAACGATATGTCAAAAGCAGCCAAAAGAGCTTATATCAGCGTTATGAGTCTGCTGGGACTCATTGTTCTTCTGCTTGGAATATTCGTCACCACGTTCGATTTCTTTGTAGGTTTAATATTAGCTATTGCTCTCTGGGTTGGCAGCGGCATACTGGCAAGATACTGGGGAGTTAAAAAAACGAAAGACTAATAGTACTTCTATACGGATGTAATTTAAACTCCGGAGGGGTGTCCGAGTGGCCGATGGTGACGGTCTTGAAAACCGTTGTTCCCGCAAGGGGACCGTGGGTTCGAATCCCACCCCCTCCGCCAGCCTACTCCTCTATCCTCACCTTGTTCAGCTCTGCCAGGCCCATGGGGTTAAGCTCATAGCCTTCCACGTAAGGCTTCACTAAAATATAGTTCCTCCCGAACCACAGCGGCAGGCACGCGGCATCGTCCATCAGCAGCTGCTCCGCCTGCCGGTAAAGCTCCAGACTCAGCTCGTAATCCGGCTCCACCGCCGCCCTGTCCAGTATAGCGTCCACCTCGGCATTGGAATACTCGGCGAAGTTATTCTCGGCATCGCTGTGGAACAATATATCCAGAAAGTTCTGCGGATGGGGATAATCGGCCACCCAGCCCATGTCGAACATCTCGTTCTTCTCTTCCTTGAGAGAATAGAGGAATCTTTCCGGCTCCAGCTGGCGGACGGTCACCTCCACCCCTAGGTTCTCCTGCCACTGGTGGACGATAGCCTCCAGAGAAGAAGATATCAGACCGCCGTAGCCCGACGTGGTCAGGATAATATCCGGCAGACGGGACGCTTCTCCGTATTCGGAAAGAGCCAGCCACTCCCTGGCTTTTTCGACATCATAGTCCAGCCCGGCCAGGCTTTCGTTATAACCGGGGATACCGGGGGGCAGTATGCCGTCGGCGCGCTTCACCAGGTCGCGGAATACCAGCGACACTATCTTTTCTTTATCGATAGCCTGACTGAAAGCCCGGCGGACATTCACATCGTCGAAGGGCGGCTGCGTCGTGTTGAAACCTATCCAGCCGAAGCTCAGTTCGGGCGTTACCTGCAGCTCCTGATGGAAAGGCCCGGCCGTATCGGTAACCCGGTCGATATAGGTCACGGAAACCCCGGTGACATCTATTTGCCCGGTCTCATACATGTTCATGGGTACGCCACTCCACAACTGATACTCCACGGCCTCGATACCGGCCACCTGACCGTAATACTCTTCGTTCCTCTCCAGGACGAATAGCGTATTTTCCTGCCATTCCCTGAGCTTGAACGGCCCGGTGCCGTTCGGCTTACGCCACCATTCCCCACCCCTTGCCGCGTTATCCCTGTCCACGACACAGGCCGTGGTATAGGTCAGCTTGGACAGGAAATAGGACTTCGGAGCATCTATGGTAACTTCGAGGACGTAATCGCTGACAACCTTCACGCCGCTTATTTCTTTCGTTCTCCCCTCCATAACATCCCTGACCCCGACGATGTCGCCGAGATAGGTGCCGGCTACCTGCGAGCCCGTAGCCGGGTCACAGGCACGCTCCCAGGAATACTTAAAATCGGCGGCGGTAACCCCGCGCCCGTCATGAAACACGACATCCTCACGCAGGTAGAAAGTATAAGTCCGGTGGCTCACTTCCCACCTCTCGGCGATATCCGGCGCCGTTTCCAGGTTATCGTCGAGTCGTACCAGGCCGCTGTAAATCTGGGCGATATAATCGTGAGAGGTCATCTCCGCCGATACCGCCGGGTCGAGTGTTATGGGGTCGATTCCGTACAGTTTCAGTACACCGCTGCCGAGAACGGCAGGGGTTTCCTGCTGGCCCTCTGGAACCTCGCAGCCGAACAGGCCCGTACCGCACAGCAATACAATTAGCAGAATTATAAATACAACTCTTTTCATAGCCAGACCTAAAGTACTCTCCAGGCACAATATAACACAAAGTCGTTTCTCATGCACGATATACAAGTTAGTGCCATAAGTATGATAATTTTAAACACAAAATTTGACATTTGTCACAATTTATGCTATTTATTAGACTAGTGTCTTTATCAAGGGGGGTGATAAAATGCTGCCGAGCGAAATGATAATACTCATGGCTACCGTCGTTAATACAAAAAAGGGTAATAAACTGCTGACCCACCCTATGGACGTCACCAGTGAATATATCGGCTATCTATATAACTCCCTGGTAAATCGCGGCTATCTCAAGCATCGCAGCTCAACGGTCTACCAGCTTACCCCGACCGGCCGTGAGGCTGTTTTCGACTTTATGAAGAAGAACAAAACCCGGTCTAAAGACATTTCCGAAAGACTGAAAATGCTGGGTATCGATATAAGCCCGGAGCAGGAACATAAAATAGAAAAGATGGGGAAAGAGTCAATCAAGTTCAGGTAGCAGATAGCGGCACACAGGGAGGATGCTGGCCTGTGTGACCTCCTTTATTATAGTGAGCTATGCATTCGACACGCAGGATGCATAGCTCACATTTATTCTAAATGGATTTGAAATGAAACGAATCTTCAGCTTATAATCATAACGGTACTAATAAGTAAGGAGAAGAGTCATGATTTCAGAGAAGTACGCCAAGTATTATAAAAGTAAACCCGTTGGAGATTTCACCAAGCTTTATCCAGAGCTCACCGCCCCCTCTTTCCATATCTGGGGCAAGGAATGGGACTCCGGCTATAGAATGGACTGGTTCTGCGTCACCGAACCTTTCCTGATGATAAACGACCCCCATACGCATGATTTCGACCAGTTCCTGGCTTTCCAGAACGCCGATGCCACCATGGTGAACGAGTTCGATGCCGAAGTCTGGCTTTATCTGGGGCCCGAGGGTGAGCAGGAAAAACTGGTTATTACCGAGACCTGTTTCGTACATGTCCCGGCCGGCATGGTTCATACCCCGCTGGAGTTCAAGATAATCCGCAAACCCATCGTCTTTATGGATATCGCACTGACGGCCAAGTACGTGCGCAAGCCGGAAGACGAATCAAAACCGATAATGACGGAGTAAAAATGGGCAGTGTGCCCTGAAAACAAAAACGACGTTAACTCAGGAGCGGGAAGAGCTTATTAGAACAGCCCCTCTTTTTTCAGGCTGACATAGTTCTTCCCGCCGATGATAATATGGTCCAGGACATCTATACCTATGATTTCCCCCACCTCAGCCAGTCTCCCGGTTAATTTTATGTCATCTTCAGATGCCTCGGTATCCCCGGAAGGGTGGTTGTGGGCGAAGATTACCGCGGCGGCGCTGGCGGATATCGCTTCTTTGAATACCTCCCTGGGATGAACGATACTGCTGTCCAGGCTGCCGACCGATATTTCCGCCACCTTTATCAGCTGGTTCCTGGTATCGAGCAGCAGCGCCAGAAAATACTCCTTCTTCTTCCCCTTCAGCCTCCCCTGCACCAGCCCGGCCACATCATCGGGGGTCTTTACTATTGTCTTCCCCGCCGACTCCGAATAGCCCTCTACCCTGCCGGCCAGCTCCACAGCCGCCTTTATCTGGGAGGCCTTGGCAATCCCGATGCCACGAACCTGGGACAGTTCTTCCAGCGAGGCCCCGGTAATCCCCTTGAGTCCCCCGAACTGGCTGAGCAGCCTCTGGGCGGTTACCATTACCGACTCCCCGGCGATACCCCTCCCCAGTATGAGGGCCAGTATCTCCTGGGCGGACAGAACCTCCACCCCCAATCTCTGCAACCTCTCTCTGGGCCTGTCGGCAACGGGCAGGTCATGAATGGTCATTGAATCGTAATTAACCTGACGGGGCTTTTTCATGCCAGCTTAGTCTAGCACCAAGAAGGTAACCATAGCAAGATAGCACTATCCATAAGTCCTGAGGGCAGGTACTTGGGAAAAACCACCAGTCGAATTGATGGTGCGTTATTAACAGAATAAGGGTTGACAGTATTCAAAAAAAAACCGCTAACGAATATCATCAAATATAGGTTCTAAGGGAATGAGTAATCGAGGGATATTCCCTGAAAAAAGGAGAAAGATGCTCTGTGTAGTCCGGCCAAAAGCCTGTACAAGATGCGGCGGTGACCTCTCGCTGGAATGCGATATCTACGGCGTCTATATCGAATGTATTCAGTGCGG
>JAUWGD010000016.1 GCA_030606585.1 Dehalococcoidales bacterium
CAGCGGGTGCATGCCGGCCTTTTTAAAAATAACGCCCGCGTAGCCGACCACCTCTTCGTAATCGCCGGTGGTATCACCGCTGGTCTGGTATTTTACCAGTTCCGCCCCGGTAACCCCAAGCTCTTTGGAGGCGGCAATGAGGGTGACTAAAGGGCCGTGGGCGCACATCGAGATACGCAGGTTTTTATACCGCTCCGTCAACTCGTCCTCATCGAGCGCCACCATGGCTTCAACCGCCTTCATATCCTTCTCCTCGGCGGCTGCCTGCGGCTCGCGGTGGGTCATATCCCCGCTGGCGAGAATTACCGCTTCCCGGCTCAACTCTTTAATTGCCTTCGCGATACTCCGCCCGATTTCCTTATAGATTTCAGACGAGGCCCCGGCGAGGACGATGGGCACTATCCGCACGTCCGGCTTGATATATTGCAGGAAGGGGACCTGCACCTCGACGGCGTGCTCCTCCTGGTGTGCCCGGTAGTCCTCCACTGCGTATTCGGACAGGGCGACGATTTTACGCGCCAGTTCCGAATCGACCTCTACATCGCCCAGCGGTGTCTTCCATGTACCTTCGACCATCACGCTGAACGGTTCCCCCAGCCCCGAGTGGGTGGGCCCGATGATGATAAAGGTATCTTTAAAATTGATTCTGGAGATGGCCGCCCCGGCTACCGCTCCAGAATACTGGTATCCGGCATGGGGCATGAGCAGGCCGACGACCTCATCTTTCGGCGCGTCCTTATTCACGTACTTCGCAATCGTTGCCCTGAGTTCCGAAGCCGAGCCGGGATAGAAGTACCCGGCGACATATGGATTCCTTATCATTTCAACCCTCCTTCAGGACGAGTCCTTCGAGCCTGGCGACCTGAAATTGAGCTCCGCCCCGCAGAACCGGCACCGCGAACCGTCCAGCCCCACGACGTCCGTCTGGTAACCGAGCCTCTTTACGACTGTTTTACCGCAGGAGTAGCAACGGGTGCTTTCGCTCTCGTGGCCGGCGACGTTGCAGGCGTAGATAAACCTGAGACCGGCCCGGCGGCCTATCTCGCAGGCGCGGTCGATAGTAGCCAGGGGCGTCGAGGGCAGGTGCGTCAACCGGTGGTAGGGGTGAAAGCGGGTTACATGCCAGGGAGTGAGTTCGCCCAGCTCATCTCTTATCCACTTAGCGATTCCCTCAAGTTGTTTATCATCATCGTTCAGGGTGGGGACGATATTGGTGACCACCTCGATGTGCATATTCCATTTATCTTTTGCCCGTTTGGTTACTTCGAGAATCTCCCGCCAGCGCGGTATCCCGGTCAAAGTTTTGTAGAACTCATCGGAAAATCCTTTGATATCGACGCGCCAGGCATCCAGATAAGGCCCGATGGTATCCAGTGCCCCGGGTGTGGCATAGCCGTTGGTCACGTAGACGGTATATAAATTATTCTCTTTAGCTAACCTGGCGGAGTCGAGGGTATGCTCGAACCAGATGGTCGGCTCGTTGTAAGTCCAGGCGATGCCCTGGCAATCGTGCTGCCTGGCGAGTTCTATCGACTTTTCCGGCGGGAGTTCCCGGCAGCCGTGCAGTAGCGAGGTACTGTCGGCGGTGGAAATTTCCCAGTTCTGGCAGTGTTTGCAGTGGAAGTTGCAGCCCAGCGTACCCAGGGAGAAACACAACGTACCGGGGTAAAAGTGGAACAGGGGTTTTTTTTCTATGGGGTCGGCGGCGACGGAGGATACCATGCCGTAGTTCAGGTTGAACAGCGTGCCGCCCCGGTTCTGGTACATACCGCAAACGCCATACTTGTCCGGGTTAATGCGGCAGCGCCACTGGCAGGTATGGCATCTTACCCTCGAATCCGGCAGTTTTTCGTACAGCAAGGCCTCGTGCATAGCCCGGCTCCCCCCGCACCTTACCCTCATTATATCACTCGGGTATTGTCAATTATAGTGCCGAGATTTTTATTTTATCTACACGAGGTTTCAAAGGAGAGGGGGAAGAAAGTAAAAAGAGGGGCTGACGCCCCTCTTAGACGCCCCGCTTTGGAGGTGGTGGTGAATTAGCTCTGGATTGTGGTGACTTTCAGGGGACGCTTGTTTGAAGAACCGGGGACTCTGAACCTGTTATTATCGAAACGGGGCACCGCCTTTTCAGTCGGCTTGTCTACCTGCGGGACCCATTCGTAGGGGACGCGGTAAGCGCGGTAGATCTGGTTCATCTTCGGCATCCTGAATGGGTACGGGCTGAGGTACTCCCATACTATTTCGTGTTCTGCGGTTACCTCGAAGATACGCCCGTCGGAACCCTCCGTTATCAGGGTGTTACCGTTGGGGAGACGCTGCGCCGAACTCATAAGACTACTGTAGAAAGAGCCAAGACCGGCGCCCATAAACCCTTCTCTGCGCGGGGGGTATTGCCAGACGACTTCGAGAGTCGTGGGGTTATATTCAATTATCCGCGAGAAGTCCCGCCGGGCATTGCCGTTTCCGCTGGGGGCGCCGGGATTGGGGGCGCCGTAACCGGCTTGCCCGCCGTTATCAAAGACCAGGATATTGCCTTCCCCGGGGAGTCCCCGGGGAATCAGGTGGGCGTGGTGCTGGCCGATTTGTTGGCCCATATTGCGGAGAGCCTCGGTGGCCGAAAAATCAGGGCCCAGCTGCCAGACGATTTTACCCGTTTTCTTGTCGGTGATAGCGGTAATATTCGTCTCGCGTCCGTCCCAGATGATGTTATCCGGATGGAAGCGTTCGTCGCCGCCGTCGAACCATTTATTTGGCCCGAGGGTGGATATGGAGTTCATGTGCATCCAGTCGCCGAACCTGCCGCCGGTCATATTCATGCCGGGATTGCGCGACAGAGTGTTTTTGGCTTCTTCGCCGAATCCCATCTCTTCGAAATGCTCGCTGCAAATCCACTCCCAGGTTATCTTGCCGTCCCAGGTCACCTCGATGATAATATCGTCGAGCAGCGGCTTGTCGCTTATTTTGGGATTTTTAAGGTTTTTATGGCAGAGAATCAGGGTATTGCCTTTGTCTACCAGGGGGTCCATGCCGGGGACATAGTAGCCGACAGGATTGCCTTCTCTCTGGAAATCATGGTGCTGCCGGAGCATCCACCTGGGCTTGCTGCGCGGGTCCTTGACGCGCTCGTATCTATCGAACTTCCAGACGATATTGCCGTCCCAGTCCACCTGCACCAGGTCGAGCATATCCTGGAAGCCGTATTTGAAATTCCTGCAGTCGGTGCTGCCAATAATATGGCCGCCGGGCAGCATCTTGTTGGGAATGCCGTGAAATCCTTTCCACTGGTTGACCACATTTCCGTTCATATCGGCCAAGATGGCCCCCACACTCTTAAACTGATATACGCTGGTCTGAAACAGGGTGTAGCCGTTCCAGCATTTCTCCGGATTATAGATGGTGGTACCCGTGGGATAGACAGTCGGCGGCATGATTTCCCCTCCCGTGTTTATCGGTTCGGGAACAGTATAGCTTCTTGCGGTGCAGGTGGCAAGGGAAGACTTTTCTTTCCCCTCCCCTTTACGAATCTGCCCCAAAGGGATTATAATATACTGGTTTCTTCTGATGGTAAAAAATTCAGCCGGGGGGTGAAACTTGGGCGTTTTATATGTAGTCTCTGCGGAAGAAGCGGCGGGTAAGACCGCTATCTGTGCCGGTATAGCCTTAAACCTCATGAACGACGGTAAGAAGGCGGGCTATTTAAAGCCGCAGGTTGCCGCGAAAGACGGCTCCGATAGTGATATTGTTTTCATGAAGCAGATTTTAGGTCTGGACGACGCCGTGAACGCTCCCGATGTGATTAAGGGCAGGGATGTCGTCCTCGTTGAGGCGATGCTCGGGCCGGGCGCCGATGATGCGCTGAGTAAGGATAGCTACGGCGCGGCTAAAGGGATGCAGGCTAAAGCAGTCGCTGTGGAAGCCTATACCGGTGAAGTCTCTAAATATACAGACGTTTACAAAGGATTTGGAGATAGTCTGCTGGGCGTCATTATCAACAAGGCTCCGGAAAGTAAGCTCAAGCAGGTCAAAGACGATGCTAAAGCGCAGTTCGGCGCCGCGGGCATTACGGTACTGGGCGTAATCCCCGAAAATAGAGTACTGCTTGCCATCACAGTGGGTGAACTGGCCGAAAAAATTCAGGGGAAGATACTGAACAACGCCGAAAAATCGGCGGAACTGGTCGAGAACTTCATGCTGGGAGCGATGGTCGTCGATTCCGGCCTGGATTACTTCGGACGTAAGAGCAATAAAGCCGCCATCGTCCGGCAGGACCGACCGGATATGCAGCTGGCCGCCCTGGAAACTTCAACAAGTTGCCTTATCCTCACCGGGAGCAGCGAGCCGCCGGTCTACAATGTCCTCCAGAAAGCGGAGGCGCGCGGCATTCCGATTATTTCCACCGATGCCGAGGTCCAGGACATCCTCGCCAGCCTTGAAGATAACCTTATGGCCACCAGGCTGAACCAGGAGAAGAAGCTGTCCAGGCTGGCCGAAGTGGTAAAAAAGAACCTGGACATTCAAGCGGTAGTATAGCCGGCAGGGCATGACCGGCTGAGAAGGTTAGCCCACTTATCCCCATTTAGTGCTTTCTATTAACGTAAAGCCCCGCTGTACCTTTACCGTTCCTGATTTCCGGCATAATCGGAGATAACAATAGGCTGGTGAACTATATAATCCACCAGCCTATATTTGTTTCGCTTACGCGTTCGGGTTATTACCGGTTAGTTCTGATTTTATTGAAGCATTCGCTGCAATATACCGGTCTGCCTTCACGGGGTTCAAAAGGTACTTCTGTATCCTTGCCACACTCGGCGCAAACCGCGGGGAACATCTGGCGCGACCTGTAGCCGCCGCTGGACCCATATCGCTCAGCCTTCCTAGCCTGTCGGCAGGTTGGGCATCGCTTGGGTTCATTGGTGTAGCCTTTGGAATTGAAGAACTCTTGCTCTTCAGCAGTGAAGGTAAAAGTGGTTCCACAATCGGAACACTGGAGTTCTTTGTCTGTAAAACTCAACGGATGACCTCCTTTCTTAATTAGTTGGTTCGAGCTAAGGTCATCCGTAATTGGGTCGGGATAAAGTACTTTAATTGCATATATGATAACCTAGACTGATAACCACCAAGCATATTATATAACGCGCAAGTATAATTTGCAATAGTCCGTTAGTACTTTTTCTTTCTTTTTATAGCGAAGGCGAGGCTGGCGGCGAATAATTCCAGAATGCCCTGGACGAGGAAAAAGGAATAATAGCTGCCGGTCAACTCGAAGGTGATGCCGCCGGCGTAAGCGCCCAGGGCCATGCCGACGGTGTGGCAGGACATCGTTACGCCGATTATCGTGCCCATGCGCAGGTCCCCGAAAAGGTCGGCAACCAGCCCCGAAGTAAGCGGCGACGTGGTGAACCAGCCGAATCCAAAGAGGGCCATAGACAGGTAAAGCATCCACAAAGGGCTGCCGCTGAGAAGGATAAAACCGACGGCGACAAAAAAGGACAGACTGCGGATAACATGGGTTAAAGCCAGCACTCTACTGCGGGCATACCTGTCGGAGAGGTGACCCGTCAGCAGCACGCCCACCAGGTTCAGGCCCCCCTGGACGCTTAAAAGGCTGGCGCCAATCATCTCCGAGTAGCCGAAATCGGTAGCGAAGATGACGATATGGGTCATCATAAAGCCGCAGCCGATGCCGCAGATAAGGTGTGCCGCCGAAATCAGCCAGAAAGAGCCTGACCTGGCGGCTTCGGCCAGGGTATGGCCGGAGACCCCGGTGATTTCCGCCAGTGAAGCATCAACCTTCGGCCTGGCACGCGTTGCTCTATCAATCGGTTCACCGTCGGGGAGGCTCCCTCTCTCTTCAGGACTGTTGCGTATCAGCAGGGTCAGGGGTAACAGTATCACGAAGGTAACTACCGCCCAGAAAAACATCGTCTCCCGCCAGCCCCAGGTAAGTATCAGGTATTGCGATAGCGGCGAGAGAGCCAGGGCTCCTATAGGCAGACCGGTGGCGGCGATACCCTGAGCCCGGCCTCTCTTTTTCACGAACCACCGGTTTATCAGCACCTGGCTGCCCTGTAATGCCTTTATCTCGTACAAGAACCTGCCGGTAAAAATATGCCAGATACCGGTAGCCAGGCCGTTAACGGCGCTGCTGAGGGTCTGCGTGGACAGGGAGACGAAGAGCATCACCTTCGGCCCGAAGCGGTCGATAAACCGACCCAGAAAAGGAATGGCTATGGCAAAGAGGAGCAAGGCGAACGTGTGGACGGCGGAAAGGGTGGCCCTGTCCCAACCGAACTCCTCCAGTATCGGCTTGAAGAAGATACCCACGCCGACCGCACTCACCAGGAAGAGCATGACCCAGGAGGCGGCGACTATATACCAGCCGTAGAAGAATCCGGGCTCGTTGGAAAGGCGTGTTTTCTGGCTGCTATTCAATGGGCTTTTCTTTCTTGTTGCGGTAGAACGGGACGCTTTTAAACCCAGTATATCAAAAGTGTTGCACTTTCGCTAAAAAGAGCCGGAATTGATTTTGACACAAAGCGGACATGAGTCTTATACTGTTTACGCAGGCCGGGCGTGGGAGTCCGGCGTTTGAATTTAGTTGATTGAGGTAACTTTATCATGGGCGCGCCGACGATGCTTACCGCCGATAATACCCTTCTGGTGTTAATCGACTTTCAGGAGAGGTTGTTCCCCGTCATGCACGATAAGGAAAAACTACTGCGGAACGTGCTGAAGCTAATCGAAGGGGTGGAGGTGCTGGAGATACCCGTAGTCCTTACCGAGCAGTACCCGCGGGGACTGGGCACGACATTGCCGGAGATAAAAAAACTGCTGCCGGATGTTAAGCCGATAGAGAAAGTCTGCTTCAACTGCTGCGACGAGGTGGCTTTCTGTAAATCGCTCGAATCTCTGAAAAGAAAGCAGGTGCTCATCGCCGGCATCGAGGCCCATATCTGCGTTTACCAGACGGCTATGGCCCTGTTCCGTGACGGTTATGAAGTCCAGGTGGTCGGCGACTGCGTTTCTTCCCGGGAGCCGGAGAATAAGCTGGTCAGCCTGCTCAAAATGGGGGCGGCGGGAGTCAGCCCGACAACCATGGAGATGGCACTGTTCGAGCTGCTGAAGGTAGCCAGTGGGGACAAATTCAAGCAAATCAGCAAAATCGTGAAATGAAATCAGCTAACTTCAATACAGATTTATCGCAAGATACCTTTGATACGCCTGATATAAAGTCGGAGCCAATGGAATGCCGCCGGTGCGGCGTCTGCTGCACCAGGCACCAGGCATTCGTTGAACCGGAAGACATCGTGCGTATCGTTTCCTACCTGGGGATAACCATGCAGGACTGGGAGCGGCTTTATGACGATTCGCGCTGGCAGTTTTCCGAATACCGCCTGATACGGCACGTGAACGGCGCCTGCGCTTTCCTGGAATATGATAACGGCCTGGCTACCTGCGCCATCCATCCGGTAAAACCCGCCTGCTGCGACAGCTGGAAGCCGGGACCGGACAGAGCGGAATGTAAAGAGGGGTTAAAGAGGAGAGTAGCTTAGGTTTTATTGTTCTCCAGCGCTTCGGCAACCAGCTCGCTTAAATCCTTGACGCGCAGGGTTTCTTCCACTTCCTTGGCTTTGATACCGTCTTCGAACATCGTCAGGCAATACGGGCAGGCCGTGGCTACGATGTCCACCTTCGCCTGGATTATCTCATCGACTCGCCGGTTATTAACACGTTTATCCGGGTCTTCTTCCATCCACATGTGGCCGCCGCCCCCGCCGCAACAGAAGCTATTCGACCGGCAGCGGCCGAGTTCTACATCCGTAATCCCGTTAATAGCCCTCAGGATTGCCCTGGGTTCTTCATAAATATCGTTGTAGCGTCCCAGATAGCAGGAATCGTGGTAGGCTATTTTCGCCATATCCAGCGCGCCGAGTTGCAGTCGGCCGTCGCGGATAAGGTCGGCGATAAACTGCGTATGGTGGATAACCTCGTAATTGCCCCCGAACTGCGGGTACTCGTGTTTCAGGGTATTAAAGCAATGGGGACAGGCGGTGAGAATCTTTTTAACATCGTGCGCCTTGAGTATCTCGATATTACTCTGGCAGATTGTCTGGAACAGGTATTCGTCTCCCATGCGCCGGGCCGGGTCGCCGCAGCAACTCTCTTCTTCGCCGAGTATCCTGAAACTTACCCCCGCCGCCCGCAGGATACTGACCATGGCTCTGGGCACGCTCATATTACGGTCTTCCAAAGCCCCCGTACAGCCCACCCAGTAAAGTATCTCCGGATTATCGCCTTCCGACAGGTCGTCCAGTTCCAGACCTTCGTACCAGGTGGTCCTCGTCGCGGTGGTTCCCCGGAACGGGTGCCCCCTGGCTCCCAGGCTTTTCAGCGTGTTCTGGACGTCTTCGGGGAAGCGGCTCTGCTCCATGGCCAGGTTGCGGCGCATATCCACTATCTTATCGACGTGCTCGACGTAAACCGGGCAGGCCTGCATACAGGCGCGGCAGGTGGTGCAGTCCCAGATTACCTCGTCGGTAATTACCTCGGGAATCATGTCCTTGCGGGACTCTACGGGCTTTCTCCGCCAGGGCACGGGATAAGTTTCGTAAAGGTGGTCTTTAAGGTCCAGAATGACCTGCTTGGGACTGAGGGCTTTACCGCTAAAGTTGGCGGGACAAACGTCCTGGCAGCGTCCGCAGCGGGTGCAGGCGTCGAGGTCCAGAAGTTGCTTCCAGGTGTAGTCTTCTATTTTGGATACGCCGAAAAGCTCGGTAGTCTCAAAGTCGACGGGTGTCAGGGCGCCTTTCGGCTTGAACGAACGGAAAAAGATATTGATGGGCGAAAGAAGAATATGTTGCAGTCGCGAACGGTTTACCCAGATGTAACCCAGGAGTATAAAGGCCGGCACGGTGTGAATTATCGCCCGGTGCCATACCAGTATTTCGTCCCTGGCTTCAACCAGAAAAGCGGGGAAGATAAACGAAAGCAGGTAGCCCACCGGCGACCACGTAGCCCAGTCCGTGACGGCGGTATCGCTGGCGGCGATGCGGTATCCCTTCACCATGAAGCCGGTGAGGACGATGAGGAATATCCATACGTACAGCAGGCTGTCTTCCGACTTGTTGTCGAGTCGGGCGGGTCGGATGATATACCGTCGGATTACCGCCAAAATACCGCCGATGAGCAGCAGCACCCCGCCGATTTCGGCGGCGCAGGAAGCGTACAGGTAAACGGTCTGCGGCGGGTTGGTGATGCCGGTGAGGTATGAGAACAGCCTGATTATTTTACCCAGCACGAGAATCGCCGCCCCGCCGAAGATAAGCGCGTGCATTATGCCGGGATATAATTCCTTTGTCCGGACAATGCGGATATTGACAATCGCTACCGCCAGGGTCGTCCCGAGCCTTTTCCACCAGTCCCCCGAGCGGTCGTCCGGCTGACCCAGTTTCCAGAGTCGGTAGCTGCGTCCGAAGCCGAAGATAAAAGCGGCAGCCAGCACCGGCACGAACACCAGTACGCCGATGATTACCGGCAGGAAAACATCCTGTATGTAAATCAGCTGGTCAGCCCAGAATAGCTCGTTTAAAGACATTCAAATGTTCCTTTTTCCTGCATTATCATACCGCCGGGTAAAGCGAGGTCAGGTGGGCGATAAAGAATATGACGACGATAAAACCGACCGCCAGGAGCGCCAGAATAACGGCCTTGTCGTACTTCGGCCCGATACCAAGGTCGGAGGCGGTCAGCCTCACCCCGTTGAGCACGGCGTAGGTTATCGCCCCCAGTATCAGCACCTCGATAATAATAGCGATGGTCCTAAGAAATATGTCCATTTTTCCCAATCAAATGGCCGAATTGAGTCTGAGTTTTACAGTCGGGACAGAGTCCGAATTGTGCATTTATAGGATGACCGGAAGCCGTCATTCTGGCCTGCAGCTTATCTATCATGGCCTTGGGGCCGATAGGCCCGCCGCACCTTGAGCAACGGGCGATTTCATCCTCGAAGAGTACCGAATAGCCGTCTAATTTCTCCGTTTCCAGGATACGCTCCACCTGCAGACACTTCTCCGGGCAGATTTCAACACACTTACCACATGCCACGCAGACGCCGTGTTTAAAGAGAAGCCTGAAGGTATCGGACTCCTCACCGGGTGAAATCGACAGCGCGCCGGTGGGGCACTCCTGGGCGCAGAGACCACAGCCCGTGCATTTGGTGGCATCAAGGCTCACCTTACCCAGGGGTGAAAGCTTTTCCAGCAGCTCGCGGCGGCTGATTTTCCCTTTATTACTTTTCATCGTTACCCTGTTGTCCTTCACCTATATCAGTGGTATTATCCGCCGGCTCGGCTTCTTCCTCGCCCTCTTTTACGGCTTCCTTGGCCGGCTCTCGGGGTGGTAGAAGCTCCAGGTACTTTAAGCCCATGATGAAAATAAATACGAGGAAGGCGATTATCCCGACGGAAAGTACCATTTCTGCCGGAGTCAGGGCGAAGGAACCCGTAGCCCCCCAGACGCCTTCAATCTTCCCCGGGTAATAATGCTGCGGGTAGGCCGCCCCCGGGATTACCAGGTAGTACCTTTCGAAGAAGACACCGATAACCACTGAAACTGCGGCCGCCACCACCCAGCCAATTTTTTTATTAAATTTTGGCGTGAGCAGGATTGCCAGCGGTATAATTACCCCCAGTCCTATCTGGAGACCCCAGAACATCCAGCTGTATTGCCCGGTCAGCATGTAGAGTGTTGCCTCCCGGTGCGGCGAGTAGAGGTGGGTCAGCTTATCGACGATAATTAAAATGAGCAGGATCACGATGAAATACGTCAGCAAACGACCCAGCGAAGCCACGACATCTTTTTTCAGTTCGCGACCGCTCAATACGAGGGTGAGTGTCACGGCAACTATCAGTAGAGCCACGCCGGAAGTAAGCGCCGCGGCCAGAAATTCCAGGGGCTTTACCGGCGAGAACCAGGCTTCTCTGGCGGCAATAAAGCCGAATATCGCCCCCGTGCCCATGTGCACCAGGACAGCCCAGCCTACGGCGATGATACCCGTTATCCGGGAGGCACGTTGGCTGCCGGAGAAGATAATCCCCAGATAAATCAGACTGATGATAAAATAGCCCCCATAGAGGATGCCGTTGATAGCGAACATCGATTTCATATTGTTCATGTAGAAGAACATGAAAAGTCGCCAGAATTTCTCCGGCCTACCGAGGTCGATGGCTATGGAAAGCATCGCCCCGAAAATCAGGACTATCGCCAGGAATACCGCCATCCGGGCGATAGGGCGGTATTTCTCTCTCCCGAAAACATACGTCAGCGAGGAGAGAATCAGGGAGCCGGCGCTGAGCCCGATGAGGTAGATGGTGAGAACGATGGGCATGCCCCAGGGAATAACGTTATTGCTGCCGAACAACTGGTGCCCCTGCAGATAGCTGATGATAAAGCTGACGAAGCCGGCCACGGCTATTACGGCCAGAACCGCTGTCAGGAAGCGGTAGCCTCTCGTTTTGCCTTCAAGGGCGACAAATTCGGTTGTCAAACGTGACTCCTTACCTGGTTAAATAAAATACTTTCGGGCTGGTGCCCATCTCTTCGCGCAGTCGCAGCCACTGCCGCGAAGCCAGTAACCGCGACACCTGGCTACCGGCATCGTCAAGGTCGCCGAAGTATATGGCATGAGCCGGACAGGCTTCGGCGCAGGCGGGAACGACTTCCTCACCCACCTTTTTGCCTTCTTTAACTGCCTCGTCTATGCGATGGAAGCAGAAGGTGCATTTCTCGACCACGCCGTGTATGCGGTGAGGAAACGGCCATATACCCCTGTCGGCGCGCTCCGAGGGAGGGTCGGGGCGCTGGTACTCTTCTTCGTCCGGCTCTTTATAGTTGAAACTCCGGGCGCCGTAAGGGCAGGCGACGATGCAGTACTTGCAGCCTATACAACGCCGGAAGTCCTGAATCACTATCCCGTCCTCGCGACGGTAGGTTGCTTTCGCCGGACATACGGTCACGCACGGGGCATCGTCGCAGTGCATACAGGGCATCGGTATCAGGTCGATTCTTACCGTCGGGTACTCACCGCTGCTGACGGCAATCACCTTGTGCCAGAAGGGCGTCTGGCGCTTTTCGTGTTCCTCCGGCGAGCCGTGCGGCACGTTGTTTTCCGCCTTGCAGGCAACCGAACACGACTGGCAGCCGGTGCATTTGCTAAGGTCGATTACCATTCCCCATCTTGCCATTATGTATCTTACCTCATGCCTTATAGACCCTGATTCTGGTATTGAAGAGAGCCGCCTGTCCGCTCAAACGGTCGTAGTCCACGCCGATTATTTCATTGGGATTGACGCCGATTCCTTTAGCCCATTCGCCGTAGGCACGGTGACCCTGGCCGCCGGCGATGCTGACCACGCCGGGGTGAATCCCCTCGAACACCCTTGCCTTTGTCTTGATTCTATCGAAAGGCGATTCCACCCAGACTGTGTCGCCGTCTTTAATCTTCAGTTTTTGGGCGGTCCGACGGTTAATTTCGACAAAATTCGTCCAGCCCGCGCCGTGCATCACCAGGAACATTTCCTGCGCCCAGGGGTAGTTCTGGCTGCCGTTCTCGACATTCAACAGCGGCTGGTAGGTGGACAGCAGCAGCGGATAATCGCTGCTGTCACCCAGGTATTGGACCTCCCGGTAGTAGGGCAGGCCCGTGAGGCTGTTGATTTCTTCGCCCTGCTCTTTGAGCAGTGCCTCCAGATTGCCCGACCGGAATTCGAATTTCCCGGAAGGAGTCTTGAATATACGGTCGTATTTATAGTATTCGTAGTCCGGTCCCACCCAGACGCCCTGCTCGAGGAGTTTGTTCCATGGCGCGAGGACGGCGGTACGGTATTTTACGAATCCCCCGGCATCGTCGCCGATGCCCGCGAAGGACTGCTCTACCGTGCCCCCCAGCCTCCCGGCAATATTAAAAATGATGTCGATATTGTTTCTGGTGTTATAGAGTGGTTCTACTACCGGCTGCTTAATCCTTACCTCGGCGAAGCCCGAGCCCGGCGGCGAGTGGTCGTAGGCCCATTCCTCCATAAAGGTGGTTAACGGCAGGAATATATCGGCATACTCCGCCATCTCGCTGATAAACGGGGCGGCGTGAACGTAGTAGGGTATTTTCTCCAGTGCCGCGTCCCAGCGTCCGGTGCCGGGTGCGGACATATTGAAATTGCTGTTGAAGCCTATAGCCATTTCGACCGGATAAGGGTTGTTTTTTAATATTGAATCGGCAACCTGGTTGGTGACCACTTCCGCAGCCGGAAAACGTTCTGTTTTTCTTAAGTCCAGCGCCGGCCTGGCCCTGCCCTTTATGGCGGTATCATCTTCGGCAGGTTCGGGCAGGGGACGGTAGGGTGGGTTTTCCTGGTAGATTACCCCGCCGGGTACGTCGATGCTGCCGACGAGGGCGTTCAGGCAGAATATGGCATAGCTGGTATAAGAGCCGTTGGGCCAGCTGGTGGCTCCCCGCCCCCGCCAGGCAATTGCCGGCCCGGTAGCGGCGAATTCACGGGCTATCTGGCGGATAGTTTCAGCGGGAATGCCCGTTATTCCCGAAACAGTATCCGGGTCATAGTAGTCTAATACCAGCTTTTTGTATTCATCGAACCCGGACGTCCGGTTGTTAACGAAATCGACATCGTAAAGGCCCTCGCTGATGATAGCGTGGGCGATAGCCAGTGCCAGCGCGCCGTCGGTACCCGGATTGATGGGCACCCACTGGTCGGCTCTGAGGGCGGTAACCGAGTAACGCGGGTCGATGACGACTACTTTCGCGCGGTTGGGTCTTTCGCCCCGGATTTTACCCCACATCCTCAGGCTCCGTGCCAGCGGTTTGTACGATTCCAGGATACTCGCCCCGAACGAGAGGATGTAGTTGGTGCGTTCAAGGTCGTAGGCGCTCTGGGTGTAGTGACCGTCGGCCATCCATTCGCCGGCCTTGTCCGCTTCGTTATTAAGGCCGTCGGCAGAGACTAAATTGGGCGTGCCGTACGCACCGGCGAAGCGGCGGATAATATCTTCGGCGCTGACGGTATTCAGCCCGCTGAGAAGCAGCAGTCTTTCGGGTTGTCCCTTCTCCCTGAGCGTTTTAAGTTTATCGCCGACCTCGCTTAACGCCTGCTCCCAGGATATCTCGGTCCACCCGGGGTCTATACCCCTGCCTTTGGCCGGATTAGTCCTTTTCAGCGGAGCGGTGATGCGGGCGGGGTCGTACAATACCTGAAGGCCGACGTTGGCGCGGGCGCAGTTCTCCCCCTCGGAGACCCGGGACAGGGGATTGCCGGTTACCTTGACCGCCCTGCCGTTGACCACTCTCACCCTGGTAGCGCAGCGGGTGTCGCAGTTAAGGCAGGAAGTAGGCACCCACTTTTCGGTGATGACGCCCTCGCCGCCGGGCAGTTCCGGGGAATAGACGACGGAACCCAGCGCGGGGTGACTGAATAAGCGGCTGGCAGCAACCGTAGCCCCGGCTACCGCCGTAATTTTGATAAAAGTCCTCCGGCTCATGCCGGAGCGTCCGCTTTTCCTTCTTTTCGAACTGCCTGACTTTCTGCTCTCCATCACACCTGTACACTCATTCTAACGTTAGTTATGGAGATATGGTAGCACTGGTCTTTAGAAACAATCGGTCTGAGTCGATAATGATATCGGATAGTCATGTGTGTGATGCCCGGTCCGGCTAACATGAGTCAAATTTACAATACACCATCGTAGCTGAAAAAACAAGGGAGTACCACGTCAGGCGGATGGTACCAACGGAGTTCGCTTTAACGCCAGCGAATATACATATTTACTTTTTTAACTATTGGTAGGTTCTGGACATACCGGCGGTGAAGTGGAAAATCGGCCTGTCCACCCTGTTTATTTTAAGCGGGCAGTGCTTGATTCCCGCCGGGACAAAAGCGATAAAGCTCCTGTCCAGGATATTCTGCTTGCCGTCTATCCATAACTCGACTTCCCCGGCAAGGTCGTAAGGGTCATCCGGGTTGGTGCCGATATAGGCAATGGCCTCGTCGTAGTCATGCACGTGCTCTCCCACGACGCCTTCATCGCCTTTGGATTCGGGCCATTTGCCGGGCCAGTACCAGGCCGTTTCCATGTAGAAAGCCCCCTTGCGGACATCGCTGTCCATGGAAATCAGGCGCATAGCCTGGTCAGGGGTAAATGTCGGGGTCCAGTCGGCTTCGACTATTTGTTCTTTTAATTCGGTGACAAAGTACTTCTCGTCCCAGTTAGCCATTTTTATGTTTTCTCCTTTCCTCTTTCTCTGTGTCCGCCCGGGTCGGCCTCGGCAAGAGTCCCGGCGCCGAGCATTATAGTCATCTCTATGTGCGGTTTATCGAAACGCTTCCAGGTAAGCGGCCCGTGCTTAATGCCTTTGGGCACGAAAACCGCCGAGGTCTTATTGATGGTGAGCGGCTGGCCGTCTAGCATAAATTCTATTTCCCCGCCCAGCTCTTCACGATTTTCAGGGTCGACGCCCATGTGTATCACGATTTCATCATAATCATGGGTATGCTCGAAGATATGGGTGGGCGGGTCGGGCATATCGCAGACCCAGCCGGCTTCTATGTACAACTTAATCTCGGGTATAAGGTTGCTGCTTATAAGGGTCATGGCGGGGTGGCGGCCTTTGACTTCCTCGGTGGGTGTTACTTCATAGGCGGGTTTCTCCACAAAATACTTTTCGGCATTGATTTTTGCCATTTTATCTCGTTCTCCTCTGAGAATTTATAGTCGTAATAGAGTATATTCCCTTTATGATAAATAAGGCAATTAACCCGATGTCATGCCGCCGTCAATCGGCATAACATGACCGGTGATAAAAGAAGCGGCATCCGAACAAAGCCAGATAACCGCCTCCGCCATGTCCTCCGGCTCGGCGATGCGTTTCATCGGAATCATATTCATCATTTGCTGCCTTTCTTCCGGCATGGTACTGGTAAGATACTCCATTAAAAGCGTACGGTCGGTGGGGCCCGGCAGGATGGTGTTCACACGTATGCCGGAGGTGGCGTACTCCAGGGCCGCCGTCTTGGTGAGCCCGATTAAGCCGGCTTTACTGGCGGAATAAGCGGAGAAACCCGGCACTGGTTTCAACGCTCCTACCGAAGACGTATTAACGATGACCCCGTATTTCTGCTTGAGCATCTGCTTTATCTCGTACTTCATGCAGAGAAAAACGCCTTTAAGGTTGGTGTCTATGGTGCGGTCCCAGATTTCCTCCGGGCAGTCGACGATGTTGACCACGGGCACGCGTTTGCCGTCCGGGCCGATACCCGCATTATTAAAAGCGTAGTCGAGTCGCCCGTAGGTCTGGACGCAGGTGTTAATCATTGCCTCCACTTCCCCCGCCCTGGAGACATCGCATTTTATAAAAGTTGCCTCGCCGCCTGCCCGATTAATAAGACGCACCGTGTCTTCACCGCCTTTTATATTTTTATCGGTGGAAACAATAACCTTAGCTCCCTCGCGGGCGAAAATCTGGGCGGTTACCTTCCCGATTCCCGTAGCTCCGCCGGTGACCAGCGCCACTTTACCCTGAAATTTCTTTGCCATCTACGTCTCCCTTTCTCCTTTGACCGGTTTCTTAACGTAATAGATAACCTGTATATGCCGATAAATTTATAATTAATGTCGTATATATGTTATGATTTTGGGTACGGGAAAATATGGTTAGTATAATATGCACTCGTCACCTTGTCAATTAATATTCATACATGGATTTAGAACCGTTTGCACGATTGGTACCGGGCAAGCGTACCTTCAGGATATTAAGTATTATAATCAATAAATCGGGAGGTATATGGTGTTACTTGAAAACAGGGTGGCTATTGTTACCGGGGGCGCCAAGGGAATGGGCCGGGGTATCGCCCTGAAGTTTGCCGAGGAAGGCTGCGATGTCGTCGTCAACGCTTTGCATATCGAAGGGGCCGAAAAAGTGGCGGAAGAAATCAGAGCCATGGGGCGTAAGTCTCTGGCGGTGAAAGCCGATATCTCTAACAATACCGAAGTTCAGAATATGGTAGACGAGACTGTAAAAACGTTCGGCAAAATAGATATTCTGGTCAATAATGCCGGGGGGGTCATGGGTGTTCAGGGGGGAGATAGCGATACGGCAAACGAGGAGGACTGGGACAAAGTATTAAGCGTGAACCTGAAAGGCGCCTTTCTGGTCTGCATGGCGGTAATACCCCACATGAAAAAGAATAAATACGGCAAGATAATCAACCTCTCGTCGATGGGTGCCGTCAATCCGTCCGTTTCCGTGCTGCACTACCATTCCGCTAAAGCCGGAGTTTTGGGTCTAACCTTGAACCTGGCCTTCGAGCTGGCTCCCCGGAACATCTACGTCAACGCCATCGTTCCGGGGCCTATCGAGACGCCGTTCTGGGACGCCCTGCAGCCGCCGGGGCCGGCCAGAGACGCCTTCTTCAAGGCGTTGACCAAAAAGGAAATCCCTCTGGAGAGAATGGGTAAACCGGAGGATATTGCCGGGCCCGCCCTGTTCCTGGCATCGGGGCTTTCCGACTATGTTACCGGGCAGATTATCTATGTCGCCGGAGGGCAGCCCCTCTCATCACATTCGGCTACTTTCTTATCATCGGGTGAAAGGCCGGGTGGATAATCAAAGAGAAGATATTCCATAACGGAGGGAACGATGAAGAAGCTCAGAGTCAGGAACAAGAAGATAGACGATGACCTCCTGATGAAAAAGAGGCGGCAAGAGCTGGATAAGTGGCCCACCGGCAAGGAAGTTGATTTTGATGAGGCGGTAGCCTACCAGAAGAGCCTGCCCGACAGTAAAATCTGGTGGAAGGTGATGACCAAGCTGCGCGAAGAGGGCAGGATGAGCGTCTTCCCCAGGGCCGGAACCCCGGTGCTTAAAGATATGATAGAGCTCTGCCAGTCTTTGAGAGATTCGGGCGTGGTCCTCATCCCGGTGACCACCGACAGCTATACCCGGGCCGGCCAGTATGAGAAGGTCGAGGATATCCTCAAGGATTGTGAAAGGACCGGCAAGCCGCTGCTGAACGGGTATCCCATCATCAATCAGGGCGTCAAGAAGACTCGAAAGCTCGTAGAAAGTATCGATGCCGCTTTCAGTCCCCGGGGGGCCGGCGGGGAAATCGCCATCGCTGCAGGTTTGACGACTGCGGAGGCGGGGATAGGATTCCTGGGTTTCGGCAGCTATGCAAAAAATATGACGATACAGGAGCTTGTCGAAAGCAGCCAGAACGGTATGAGGGTTATCGGCTGGTACGCCGACAGGGGAGTGATTTTATGCAAGGACCTCCACGGCTGGCTGCCTAGCGCTCCCTTCCCGTTGAGTATCAATATCGTTTGTATGATTATAGAGGCGGTTACGGCGGCGGAGCAGGGGCAAAAAGCCCTGTACCCGCTGGTGCACTGCATGGGGAATATGACTC
>JAUWGD010000015.1 GCA_030606585.1 Dehalococcoidales bacterium
CGCAGACCTTGAAGCTGCTTTAAGCAACTCCACCCGGCGGCTTTCTGGCGCTGGCAAAATAGCTATCTTCGTTATCCTCTATCTTTATATCGATAAATCCAGCCTTCGCAAGCAACGCGCGCATCTCACCGGCGTCAGGAATAATATCATGTTGCACGAGCGGTATCTGGCGGTGAATCTCATTAATTTCATCGCGACTTGACGTATGACAGATAAAAAGCCTGCCGCCCTTTCTCGTCACCCTGAATCCCTCGGCAAGCGCCCGCGACTTGTCCTGGAAGTGAGGGAAGCTGGAATAGCACACCACGTAATCGAAGGTCTCGTTATCACCGGGAATATCACCGATATCCGCGCAAAGATAATCAACATTATCGTCAACACGCTTGGACATGGCGATTTTCAACATCTCCTCGGCAAAATCCATGGCGACGATACGCCCGCTATCCCCGACTCTACTCAAGAGAAAAGGCAGGAAGACCCCGGTGCCCGTCCCGACATCAAGCACCGTAGAACCGGGCTGTATGTCCAGTCGACGGACCATTCGCTCAAGTTTAGTCGCATCCCTTTCCGACACCTGTTCGTCCCAGATAGCCGCTTTCTCGTTAAAATACTCCTTAATCACGGCTGTTCCTCCTGAAGCGGTTTACTCTGCCACCCTTTAACCTTTCGCTTGGGAGAGAAAATCGCGGCAATCAGGAATATTACCGACGAAGTAACGACGATAGTGGCGCCGCTGGGAAGGTTAAAGAAGTATGAAAACAGCAACCCTACCCACCCGGAAAGCACACCGAAGGCAGCCGCAAGCAGGAACATCGTTTTCATGTTATATGTAAGCTGATAGGCCGCGGCGGCCGGATTCAGAATAAGGCTGAAGATGAGCAAACCCCCTATGGAACGAAGCGACGCGGTAATGGTGGCCCCGGTTAAGAACAGGATTCCGTACAGGAATACCGCCGCCGGTATTCCCACCGCCAGCGCCGTATCGCGATTGAAAATTGTGGCCTGAATCTCTTTATAGAAGAGAAAGACCAGCGCCACCACCACAAAAGCAACTATACCGAGTAAGATAATATCGCTCCTGGTGTTGGTTAAAATACTGCCCCACAGAAGCTCGAGGGCGCCTGATTTCGTGCCGGGCATCAGCCCCATGAATAAAAACGCCAGTCCCAGCATCAGCGAAAATATGACGCCTATCGAGGTCTCGGGACTGAGTTCACCGCGGTCGGCAAGCGGTCCGATAATGGCGGCGGAGAGCAACGAAACGCCGAAGGCACCTACCAGCGGATTGAATCCCAGCCAGAGCCCCAGTAAAGCCCCGGCAAAAGCGGCGTGCGACATACACACACCGATAAAAGGCATGTGCATCAGCACCACGAAGACCCCTATGGTAGCACAGGCTATACCACCCAGAAAGGCGGAGAGAATGGCGTTTTGCATGAACTGGTAGCCGAAAATGGAAAAATCCAAGCTAATGTCTCCTTAAAGGTGAACCGGGACTGCTTTTTCCCGCCGGCTCCGCACTACAGAGACAGGCATATCATATAAACGGCTGAGATTGTCATCCGTGAGTAGTTCCTCGGGAGGACCCTCACCCCAGATAATTCCCTCTTTCATGAGTACCACGCGGTCGCATGTCACCGGTAAACAGCTGAGGTCGTGGGTAACGAACAGAGTGGTCAGAAACCTGGTATCATGAACCATTTTAACCAGTTCCAGGATATCGCTTTGCGCTTTCCAGTCCAGCGAAGCGGTCGGCTCATCGAGAAGTAACATTTCCGGCTGCTGCGCCAGAGCGCGGGCGATGGACACACGCTGCAACTCACCCCCGGAAAGATGACCGATGGGACGCCGGGCGAGGTGGCTCATACCTACCAGTTCAATTGCCTCGTCCACGATTTCATAGTCGTCCCTGCCCGGTCTACTCAATATACCCAGAATTCCGTAACGGCCTATCATCACCACTTCGCGGACACAAATCGGCATACGCGGGTCTATGTTCTGCACCTGGGGCACATAACCCACCTTTTTTCTCAGGGAATGTCCGTTCCCCGACCTGAGATAGTGTCCCAGTACCCGCACTTTCCCGGCGAGTAATTTACCCATACCGTTGACTACCGTAAGAAGCGTGGTCTTCCCGGCGCCGTTAGGGCCGATGATACCCACGAATTCACCCTTTGAAACCTTCAGGGACACGCCGCGGAGGGCGATATCCTCCCGGTAAGAGACCACGGCATTATCAATAACTATCAACTCATTGTCCATAGATTCGTCACCCTCTGCTTTTATTATATTAACTACCTGCCTACCGCTTCCAGTATCAGGTCTATATTATAGTCAAGAGCTTTCTCCCAGGTCTCCGTATTATCAAAACCGCCCGGGAAATTGGACAGGATTACCCTGTTGCACCCCAGTTCCTCGGCCAGACCGGCTCCGGCATCCTGTCCGCTCTGCAGGTTATCGATAATCAGGGTCACATTCTCCTGCCTGCCTTTATCCACCAGTTCTTTAGTTACCTGGGGAGTGAATGAATCAGGCCGCCCGTAGAAGGTGACAACATTGAGGCCGACCCACCTAACAAACGCAGCCTGCATACCGGAGCAAATAACATTGATACTAGAGAGGTCTTCACCAGCCAGCTTACCTTTTATCTCAGCTTCTTTAGCCTCAATCTTGTCCTTGTATTCAGCCGCTGAGTCCTGGTAAGCAGTACTGTTTTTGGTATCTACCTGAGACAAGGCAGCGGTAATCTTCCCCACCACCTCTTGCTGTACTGCTGGTATCATCCAGTTACTCTGCGGATTACTCGGTGTATCAAGCGTAACCACGGTAAGGTCAGGATTGTTGGCTGAGTCAATTAGCTCCTGAGAAAACATCTCTCCCTGCCAGCCAGCCAGCAGAAAGAGGTCAGCCTCAGCCAGTTTTTGAATATCCCCGGGCGAAACATCAAAGTGTCCCGGGCACTGCGCCGGGGGAATTATATTGATTACATCAACGCTGTCGCCGCCTATCCGTTCCACTATCGATGATATCAGTGAAATGCTGGTAACTACTTTAAGCCTGTCCTGATTATCCGAAGCGCACCCGCCCAATACGGACGACGCAATAAGAGTTACCGCCAGCAGAACAGCGAAGATAATGTGTATTTTTTTCATCGTAGAATATTCCCTTCTAAATTACGCCCGAAACAACTATTACAATTCCATGCAATTGCAACTAATTGCATTAACAAATTAAAAAAAATTATATCCCCTGCCCCACACACTTACCCATTATACAACCTGTGAAAAGAAATATCAACTACTTGCAAATGCAATTATTTGTAATAATACGGGAATAATATTTTACCGTCAACTCCCCGTTTTTTCAAGGATAACATCACTTGATTTGAAGTCGATTTCTCTGATACGGGCGGCTATTTCCTTTTTCTCGCCGAAAAGCGTCATCACCACGAGCTTGCCGTTTTCCGCCTTAATTGAAGCTATTTCCTCCATCAGCAGCTCGCCTTCGCTCTTTTCGCCGATGTATGCCTTCGCCAAACACATCGTCTTATGCCTCCTAAAGTCTTTTCAGGGTTTTTAAGAATATTTCGGTAACTTTATCCATATTGCCGACCGCCTGCAATATCTCTTCAGCTACCTCTTCCTCGCCCATTTTCTTTGCCTTTTCCGCCCATTCCTTGAACTCCCGGCTGTGCTCTTCATTATGCTCTATCCAGTAGCTCAGTAGAGTCTTTAGCTTTGACTTTTCATCGCTGCTCATATCACTTCCTCCTATATTTTTAACCGAACTTATCGCGGCTATCCAGCATAACCGTTACCGGGCCGTCGTTATGTATTTCCACCTGCATATATTGCTGGAACCGCCCGGTGGCCACCTTCAGACCGCTATCCCTGGCCAGCCCCACGAAATACTCAAATAATGTCTCCGCCTGCTCCGGCGGCGCCGCCTCAATAAAGCTGGGTCGGCGTCCTTTCCGGGTATCGGCCAGGAGCGTAAACTGGCTTACCAGCAGGAGTTCGCCGCCGATATCAAGAGCGGAAAGGTTGAACTTTTCTTCGGCGTCGGCAAAAATACGCAGGTTGACTATTTTCTGCACCAGGTACTGGGCGTCTCTTTCCGTGTCCCCTTCAGCCACCCCGAGAAAGACCACCAGCCCCCTATCTATCCTCCCCACCTCTTCACCGGCAATGCTGACTGAGGCTTTACTGACTCGCTGAAGCAGTGCTTTCATTTTGAGCTCTTGCTGGCCTCCGATTCTCCCTTACTTGCCTTTGATTCCCCCTTGCTCTTCTCCGGTTCCGAGTCCTTCCCGGAAGGACGATGGTCGGTAACGTAAAAACCGCTTCCCTTGAAGATAATCGGCGTGGGGTGAAAGACGCGCCGGGCAATCTCTTGACACTGCGGACACTCCGCCCCCGGTTTATCATTAAAGCCCTGTTTCACCTCGAATCGATGGCCGCATTTACTGCATTCGTACTCGTAAATAGGCATGGAATATCACCTCGCAAACTCATCCACTATATAATAGTGTACACAAACGGCGCTTCTCAGGCAAGCTTAACCGGCCATTTTAGCCTCGCCCGACCGTATTGTCTGGGGTGACTCTTCTCTGCTATACTTAACAGGCACGCCCCCATCGTCTAGAGGCCTAGGACACCGGCCTTTCACGCCGGCAACAGCGGTTCGAATCCGCTTGGGGGTACTTTTCATTTCCGGCAGGAACACGCTATTTCAAGTCGTACTCGGACAGATGAAGCTCCCGCCAGGATTCCTCGCCGTTAAAGCCGGCGGAAAAAGCTCTATTTCTTTAATATCTGGTAAATTCTCTCGATGTTCATGCGTAAAAAGCCCGCCGCCGGGCCTTCTTTAGGCATATCGTCGAACTGCTCTGCCTGGGGCACCTTTTCCATCGCTTCTTCCAGGCTCATTCCCTTGGCGATAGCATCGCCGACTGCGTCTAGCCAGCCCTGAACATTCCTGGCCATCTTGGCAAAGCAGCTCTTATCCGTTACTTCACCATGACCCGGCACCACCTTATCGACGTCCAGTTCCTCGAGCAGCTTCAAAGTCTCCAGCCACTTGTCGGGTATGGCATCGCGGAAGACTGGCATTCCCAGGTTAATATTATCCGAGGTAAAGACTATCCTCTCCTCGGGGACATATACCGCGAGACTGTAGGGAGTGTGCCCCGGCATATGGATGAGATGGAAAGTGTGATCGCCCAGGTAAAGGGTAAGTCGCTCGGAAAAGGTAATATCCGACGGACGAAAGTGAAATTCTTTATCGAGGGGGAGACTGTCCGGCGCCATCATCTGGAGCATACCCGTTATATCTTCCGGCTTAGCCTTGAGCAGGGCTTTTCGAGTGCCGTCATGGGTGACTACCATCCCTCCGAAATAACAATTGCCGGCGATGTGGTCACCGTGAGGCTCGCTGTTTATCACGTAACGGACTGGCCCAAAACCGGCGATATCAGCCGCCAGCTTTTTAGCATTAGCCGGCACCATCGGAGTATCTATTACAACCACTCCGTCTTTTGTCACCACGATACTGGTGTTACATACACTTATTTCACTTTCAACATAGACATTATCGGTAACTTTCTGCATATTGTCCCCCTTTTCATGTTCTTTGAGAATTTATTGGTGAATATGTGGATGCGCTATGTTCTGATATATCGGATATTCAATACTTTAAGCGGCTATTCCGCCGATGTCAAGAAAAGGACAAAAATGGTTTTGTTTGCATTTGGTTGTTTGCCTCTTTATAATACCTTTGTGCGTAAGACTAAAAGAGTCTTGTCTGACTATATCTGGGGCACTATCAAGGGTGCTTTTATCACTTCCGCTATTCTTTTGACTATTCGCCTTATTACAAATGCGTGGGGTATTGAACCAATAATTGAAACAGTCAAAAATATTCAAGCCTTCGCTACCTCGGTCTGGAACGTTATTGGAGTTATTGATACTATAGTGTTTATTCTTAGTGGTATCACTCTTCTGATACGAAGACTTTTTTACCCTTCTCACAAATCTAACCACAAAGGATATATGTAATAATAATCTGGGCGTATATACTATCACTAAGTAAGATAAGTAAAGCATTACTACAATACCTACCAATACACTTATCACATACCCCGTGATTATCAATACTTCCATTTCCCTCTACCCCCTAGCAACCAAATGCAAATAGTACCACAAAAATGGTTTATGGAGCAATTTAAGAAAATATTTATGGGAAAGTGGGGTTATCCCACTTGACAAACAATCCCACCGTTGTATAATGTATGTATAGATGGATAGATGGATGGATATATGGCGATTATAATAAAAGATGAAGATTTTACAGGAATAGCCAAAGGCGTGAAGGTAGATGGTAAGAGGCGAGTAGTTTTGCCGCCAGCCTTGGTACAAGAAGATATTACGTTTCACGTATATGCTAATAGTGTTGGGCAAATAATCCTTGACCCTCAAGTAACTATTCCAGCTTCTGAAGTATGGGTATTCAATAATCCAGATGTTCTAGCATTAATTCAAAAAGGTCTTTCTGATGTTAAAGAGGGCAGGGTTTCAAAAATTGACCTTAACAATTTATAAGGTTATGTCTTGTTTGAATTAAATTGGGCAGATACAGCTAAAGAAACCTATAATTCTCTTAAAATTAATAAGTCTCAGAATAAACAATATAAAGCTATCAAGAAGGCTATCAAATTATTAGCACAAAACCCTAGGCATCAAAGTCTTCAAACCCATGAATTTACGAGTCTCAAAGGACCTAATGGAGAAAAGGTTTTTGAGGCATATATAGAGCAAAATACTCCCGGGGCTTATAGACTTCTTTGGTATTATGGACCTGGTCGAGGTATAATCACGATTTTTGTGATTACTCCTCACCCATAACCATTTACCCCACCTAGCCAATGCAATCCGCCGGATTATACCGGCCCCCGTCAATATAGTTGTAGAGGAGAACCGTTCCTATGAAGTCACTCAACGTACTCGTTATCGCTCCCGCGTTCGACAGGTCAGTACCATATGCCGACGAAGAAACCCTGCGGCGGATTGCTCTCGCCGGACCCGGAATAAATGTCATAGACGCTTCGGAGCTTGCCGTTGCCGAATACCGTGGGGATACGACCGCCAAAGGCAAGCTTGACGCCATGCTCGCGGAGGCCGAGGTTATTTACGGTCTTATCCTGCCTCAAAACCTCCTGGCGAGAGCTCCCAAACTGAAATGGTTCCAGACGTTATCCGCCGGGGTTGACCGCTTCGGCAAGATGGATATCTGGGATAGTCCGGTGACGATAACCAATGTTAGCGGCATCCATACCACGCCCATCGGAGAATTCGCTTTCCAGTTTATGCTCATGTTCGCCAAGGGGGCGCCGCAATGCTTCCAGATGAAGCAGAAACACGAGTGGAATAGGTTTATGCCCTCCGTGCTGCGCGACAAGACGGTGGGTATCGTGGGGCTGGGCAATATCGGACGGGAGATAGCCCGTCTATCCAAGGCCTTCGGCATGAGAGTCATCGCTACCCGCCGGTCGGCGACACAGCAAAAGCGGGCGAGGTATGTCGATATACTGCTGCCGGCAGGTCAGCTTAACCAATTACTATCGGAGAGCGACTATGTAATAGTCGCCACGCCGCTGACCCCGGAAACCAGGGGGCTTATCGGTGATAAGGAATTGCGGGCTATGAAGCCCAGCGCCTGTATCATCAATATCGCCAGGGGCGGTATTATCGACGAAGAGGCGCTGATACGCGCCCTCGACGAGAAACGCATAGCCGGTGCCGGCCTGGATGTCGTCGCTAACGAACCCCTACCCCCCGAGAGCCCACTCTGGGACTTCGATAACGTTATCCTGAGTCCCCATGTTTCCGGCGGCATGGAAGACTACATGGGGCAAGCCACCGGGATATTCTGCGAAAACCTTAAACGCTACCTGAACGGTGAAAAACTGCTGAATGTAATCGACAAGAAGAAAGGCTATTAAAGGCTCTTATAAAAAGGAGGCAATAATAAATGCCGATGACACTGGAAGAACTGGAAGCCGAGGTTAAACAACTCAAGGAGCAGGTAGCCGAGGGAGCCCGGGCTAAAGACTACCTGGAGATATGGAAGTTACAGTCGCTCTATTCACACCTGTACTACATCGGCAGGAGGGCGGAGATACCGTCCCTCTTCGCCCGGAAGACACCGGGGGTATCCCTGGAAATAGAAGACAGCGGCGTCTACGAAGGTATCGAAGGCGTCAGGCGACTCTGGGGGACGATATTCAGCGAAAAGGCGCACATGGTACCGGGGTTTCTCGCCATACACATGACCGTGAACCCCATCATCGAAATTAACAAGGACGGAACCAAGGCGAAGGGCATATGGCATTCCCACGGATTCGCCTCTATGGGACGGGGCGGTAACCTCACCCAGTTCCTGTGCCTGGGGAAATACGACATGGAGTATGTGAAAGAAGACGGCCAGTGGAAAATACTGAAGTTCGTCTACCGTCTCGGTTTCATGTGTCCTTACGAAAAAGGCTGGGTGGAAAACCCTCAGGCCGCCAGTATCGCCGCTTCGCCGGCGAACAGCCCCGATAAACCCACCACCTACCATATGCCGTACGGCAAGGACCGGATAAATATCTTCGAGCCGCCGCCGCCGGAGCCTTATAACGATTAGAGCTTAATCCCCAACTTCTTCGTCGGCCTTAGCATGACCATCAATATGAGGCCGATAATCCCCAGGGCGGCACATACCATAAAAGCCGGCTGATAACTTCCCGTTACGTCGCAGATATAACCGATAATAACCGGGCCGACGGCGCCCCCGGCCGTAAAGCCGAGACCCATGACCCCGTAAATCAGGCCGTGAGAGGTCAACCCGAAAAGCCTGGCCACCAGAGGTGACTCCGACGTGCCCATGCTGCCAAGACCCAGTCCAAAGACAACAGCGAACAGGTAAAACATCCATAACTCTTTAACCGGCACCAGCCACAACAGGGCAGCGGTCGACAGGATAAAGCCGATAATAAGGGCCTTCCGGTTACCGATTCTATCACCTACAAGGCCGCCCAGCACGAAATTACCCACGATACCGACGCCACCGTTGACCGCCAGCACGTTGGCGGCGTTGATATCCGATATTTCCAATCTGGTAATATGCGGCACAATGTGTACCATCATGCCATATGCGATATAGCCAAAGCAGAAAAATACTATAGCGACCAACCAGAATTGTACGGTATGAACAGCCTCTTTCAGAGAAAGGTCCCGAGAAACGTTATTATTCATCTCCGGTTGTTTTTCATTTACATCATCCGCGAATTTTTCAACCATGCCCGGGCTGCGCTTCAGGAACTGGGCCGCCAGTACAACAACAATAAATACGATAATACCCAGAATCATGTACGATTGGCGCCATTGATATTCAGCGATGAGACGGCTAATCGCCGGAGGGCCAATCATCTGGCCGAGAGTCAGTCCCGAGATAACAATCCCCGTCATCAGGCTTCGTCTCCCCGTAAACCACCTGGCGACGGTCGAAAGCAGCGGCACCCAGAGACCGCTCATACCGATACCTATTATTACTCCAAAGAAGAGATAGAGATGCCAGACCGTGCTGATTTGCGACATGAGGAAATACCCCACACCCAGAAGAACACCGCAAAACGTCACCACCAGACGGGGCCCGAATCTATCGGTTAGTCCGCCCATGACGATACCCAGCAGGCCGCTGAAAATCGAAGAAAGAGAGTAGGCACCCGAGGTCACGGCTCTGGTCCACCCGAATTCATCCAGGAAAGAATTGAAAAATACGCCGAAGACAATATAAAGACCCCAGGAGACTACCATGATTATAAAGGCGGCTCCGACCACGAAATAGCCATAGAAAAACCGTGGTGGTGTCTCCGGGGGTTGGTAAGCTTCTCTACCGGTCACGCCAAAGCATTTCCTAACCAGCTCATACTGTCAGAATACCGATATTATAACATATAAAGTATGATATTCCCGTTCACAGGAAAATTGGATTGATTGTAAGGGTATATAGTGACAGGCGGCTACGGGTTATCAGGCAGGAAACCTGCTAACGTAGGATTTGCGTTACCTTGCCGTGGGCATCAAAGATATAAGTACTCCCCGAACTCAACGAACCGCCATCCACCGCCAGATAGTCCGCCAGTACGAGCGGCGGTGTATCACTGGTCAGGACTTCGTTCATATCGGCGGTGGGGCCGACGGGCTCCAGAGTGCGGGTGTTACTATCACACAGCATTTCGATTACAGCCGTCTGGACGTTATGCAACTCCGACCCTTGAGCGACGACACCTGTTTTAGCAATCATCTGACCGACACGCGGAATAGCAATAGCCGAGAGCGTGCCCAGTACGGCCACGATGATAAAAATTTCCAGGAAAAACCCGGCTACCTTTTTTTCTTGCATATTCCAAAGGTTCTGCGCCAGATGACAATTTCAGGTACTAACGCGCTATAGTACTAATGTAATAGGTATTCGTTAAGTAAACATCAATAATAATCACTATTTTTAATAGGGGCTATCCCCCAATTTTGTAAACAATGGGAGTAAACCCTTAAACGAAATTAAGGTTTTACTGCTTTTCAAGCATAGAGAACATGTATTACATTAGATTTGTAAGGATGAGTAAAAAAGTTCTAATAATAAATAACGTTACCACTCGCCCGTTTATCCCCGAGCTTCTGATGGAAGCAGGATACGGGGTAGACGTGGTATCTGATTCCGATGCGGGCTTATGGCATCTGGATAATCAAGCCTGCGATGCCGTCATTGTGCTGGAAAGCCCCGCCGCTGAAAGCTGGCGGCTCTGCCAGAAAATACGGGGCCTTACCGCCATTCCCCTTATTATCATCAGCTCCAGCGCCAGCACCGAAACCTGTGTTAAGGCAATCAATGCCGGCGCCGACTACTTTATGAGGAAGCCCTTCGGCCCGCTGGAGTTCCTGTCCAGGGTCAATTCCCTGCTGCAACGCTCGCCGCTCCGCCAACCCGTGCCTATCGGCTCTTAAGATAAAGTCGTCGTGGCCGTACCTGGCCACAATAGGGGACACACGATTATGAATATATATAAAAAAGTGGTGGTACCGCTGGACGGCTCTCCGTTAGCCGAGGTAGCCCTGCCCTATGCCGAGGAGGTAGCCGGGAAGATGGGCTCCGAAATAGTCCTGTTAACGGTCCTATCTTCAGAAGAACCCGAGGAGTACCAGAACCACCAAAAATACTCCTCAGAAATGGTAGACACCACCCGACGCCAGGTTGAAAAATACCTTGAGGATACGGGGGATAAGGCGACAAAGGTAGGTTCTGCCACGCGTGTCGGCAACCCCGCCGAGGGTATTCTGGACTATGTCGATAAGGGACAAATGTGCCTGATTGTTATGGCAACCCACGGTCGTTCGGGCGTCGGCCGCTGGGCGGTGGGCAGCATCGCCGACAAAGTCGTCAGGGCAACCATCAGGCAGCCGCTACTTCTTATCAGGGCCAAGGGCACCCATCCGGATGTACGCGCCAAACGAATACTGAAGAAAGCCCTCATACCGCTGGACGGCTCTCCGGAAAGTGAAGCCGTAATCCCGTATTTGAGTGAGGTCGCGCAGAGTCTTCATATGGAACTCACCCTGCTCAGAGTAATTACCAAGAATAACGGTAACTTTGCCGGTGCCGATGCCTATCTCCAGGGATGGTGCCGGAAATTCAAAGAAAAGGGTATTACCACGGGATACGAGGTGAGAGTCGGTTCGCCTGCCGAACAGATTATCGACCTCGCCGACGAACTTGCCAGCGACATGGTGGCCATGTCAACGCGCGGACAGACGGCTGTTAATCTCTGGAGTCTGGGCAGCGTAGCGCAAAAAGTCCTGCTCGGGGGCAATACCCCTCTCCTGCTGATAAAAGCCTGAACGCCAGGTTTATAACCGCACCCACAAACATTATTACTCCCCCACTCCAATCCAACGGACTTGCTTAATTCACCTATCTCTGCTATTTTGGAAACGACCGGTTGTTCACGCATTGGTACTCCGGAAAACCGGACACCCCCGATTAAGTGTAATGCTTCGTTGATATGGATGACAGGTTGATTATCAAAAGGCTGGTAGTAGGGTCACTGTCAGCCAACTGCTGGATAGTCGGCTCTGAGGCTGATGGAGAAGGTCTGGTAATCGACCCCGGAGGTAATGCCGATGTTATTCAAAAAGCAATTACCGATTCCGGGCTGGACATCAGGATTATCGCGCTGACTCACGGCCACTCCGACCATATCGCTGCCCTTTACGAGATACAGGACAGGACCGGCGCCGAGGTGGCTATCCACGTGGCTGATGCCGATTTCCTCGAAGGTCACGGCTCTCACAGTTCCCAGTTCGGCATTTCCTATAAGACACCGCCCCCGCCGGACAGGCTGCTCCGTGAAGGAGATATTATAAAAATCGGCAGTTTGAGCTTCTCGGTAGTCCACACGCCGGGCCATACTCCCGGCAGCATCTGCCTGCTTACCGATGATAAAGTGTTTACCGGGGATACGCTTTTCCGCCGGGGTATCGGCACCACGCTGATGCCCGGAAGCAGCCGCAGCCAGCTGATAGACAGCATCAAAACCAGATTAATGGTACTGCCTGACAGCACCATCGTGTATCCCGGTCACGGACGGGAAACTACCATCGGCGCCGAACGCCGGGACAACCCCCATGTAACCGGTAAAAAAACCGGCTACGACTACTGGTAGTCTCTATCAATCAAATCCTCTGCCATATTTATCATCCTCTTCGTTTCTAGGTTTAACTTTTTATAACTTCAACCCCTTAATCCCTTCAGGGTGAACCCCTTCTCCAACCAATCCTTTTTATTTACGTTCGTTGGAGAGGGGGATAGTCTATTTCCGGGGTCCGGTGCCCTTCTAATAATCCCCTTATTCCCCGGCCGGTATTTTTAGCGAATGTGACTTTTTTGTAAACGTTGTGTCGCGTTTTGTGACCCGTCTGTTAGCGCGCAGTACTAAAGTAATGCCAGCACTTTCGTCAATAAAGTTAACCACGTGAACAACGTAATTAACCTCAGGAAAACAAGATTAATAAACCAGTAGTTACACTCACGAAAACAGGATAGAGCCGTAATTCTAAGGAGGGCTAACTTTGGAGGCAAATTTAGAAAAAACATATCCTTTGTATCTCACCACCGGTGTCGTCGCCCGGCACTGCGGAGTAAGCAAGGTAACCGTTTTACGATGGATTCAAAATGGCAACCTGGTGGCTTTCAGGCTCCCCGGAGGGCAGAACCGAATCCACCGGGATGACTTTTATACTTTTGCGGAAAAACACAATATACCGCTTAGAGGTGGCCAGGCCGCATGAACAATTTCACCCTGGCCGCCTTTCTTTTTTAAAACAATTATCTCAGGAGGTACGCGGCAATGTCCAGGAAAAGTAAAGTTACACTATCATCATTAGGTCTACTTCTTCGTATTTCAATTACAGCTATCTTTCTCATCGCATTACTGCCAATCCCGGCACTGGCACAAGGAAACGGCACCTTCGCCGGACAGGTTACCGATAATACTACCGGTGAACCTATTCCCGGCGCCACCATTTGCGTACTAGAGTCGTTGTATGCCCCAATCTCCTGGGAGGGTAACACCAATGCTAGCGGTAACTACAGTGTTTCCGTGCCTGAAGGTACGGGCTATGTGGTGGGTGCCGTTAGTCATGGGTATGTCACCAAGGTGGTTACTGGCCAGAGTGTCACCGCCAATGTCACCACCCCTATCAATTTCTCCTTAGTTCCGGGAGGTATTATCGGGGGTACGGTAACCGATAACTACAGCGGAAACTCTATCCAGGGCGCAGACGTCTGGGCTTATAAGCCAGGAACGCCTGAAGTAAGGTATGAAACCATGCCAACCTCTGCCAATGGCAGTTACAGCCTCGCGGCACCTCCAGGAACAGGCTATACTGTTCAAGTAACTAAGCAAGGTTACGTTGATGTTATCCAGACAGGCATTGACGCTGAATTGGGCGTACCAAAACTGGTCAACCTTGCTTTGGAGCCGTTGAACCCACCGCCAGCCAGCGTCACCGACCTGGCCACCGGAAACGCAACCCATAATTCCATTCTCCTCACCTGGACGGCGCCCGGCGCTAACCGCAGCACTGGCCAGGCCACCCAGTACGATATCCGCTACGCTGCCTCTATTATCGATGATAATTCTAAGTTTAATGGTGCTACTGCGGTCACCAATATCCCGCCACCACATACCGCTAATACCACGGAGACCTTCATGGTTCCCGGCCTCAGCGCCAATACCACCTACCACTTCGCTATTAAAACCAAGGACGACACGAATCTCTGGTCGGGCCTGTCCAATCTGGTCTCGGCCAATACCACGCCACCACCGCTTACACCTTATTTCACCATTACTCATGACCAGGGTATGTCCTCGTTCATGCTTCCCGCCGGGGCTAATATCACGGAAACAATCAATATAACCTCGGTAAATAATTTCGAGGGAACCGTTTTTCTTCACTTCGGAGGACCTCCCGAGTTAGAAGACTACACCACCATATCACCCGCGCAGGTAACTCTTACTGCTAACCAGACACAATCGGTTACGCTGAACCTCGGCACCAGTCCCTCGATGCCTTCGGGCACTTTCCAATGCGGACTGGGCGGCCAGACATCCGAATACGGCGGCCAGGAGAAAGGGTTCTTCATCACTGTAATCATCGGCGTACCCGGGCAACCGCTGCTATCGGCCTCGCCGCCAGTGGTTGCCGCAGGCGGACACACCAACTTCTTCGCCTCGCAGTTCCCTGCCAGCAGCAACATAACCCTCAAATGGGACTCCGGCCCTAACGCGGGAAATATCATAACGGAAAACCAGACAGACGGAGACGGCAACTGGAACGCACAGGTGACCATTCCGGCCGATACGGCCGGCGGCAACTTCGCCGTTAAGGCATTTGCCGGACAGGCTACCGCCGTCTGCCAGATAATGGTAACCTCCGGTTCCGGACCCGATTTCCTCATGTCAGCCTCACCGCAATTCATTTCCCTTACGCCGGGGCAATCCGCTAATATTACCATTTATATAACCCCGATTAACGGCTTCGATGCTGCGGTGGCGCTTAGCGCGGGCACGGCTCCCGGTGTAACCATGAGCCTGTCAGTCAGCAGCGTCACACCCGTTAACGGACAGACCGCCACGGCTATACTTTCTATTACGGTAGCCGAATGGGCAGCTTCCGAAATGTACCAGATGAACGTTGACGGGTCATGCGCCGACCCGTATATCACCAAGACTACCAATATCAGCCTGGATATACAGCCCCCGGCCGAGTGGGGTCCCGGCATCTCGCTATCGCAGTCGTACGCACAGGCAGGCGACACGATTACCGTTTCCGGGGCCAACTTCCCGCCGGCCTGTCAGGGAGAAAACGTTACCATCATGGAGGCTTTATCCAACACAATATTACAGACGACCCCGGCCACAATTAATATCAACAACGGCAGCTTTACCGGGACATTCACCCTTCCACCGGGAATTCCCTCCGGTAACTACCGCATCAAGGCCATCGTGAATAGCACCGGGGACTTCGCTGAGAGGGACTTTCAGATCATGGGGACGGGAGAAACCTTTTCCCTGGGAGTCTCACCGCAGTCGACAACCGTAGCCACCGAGGATGGGCAAAACTCTTCATCGGTCTCGGTAAACATCTTTTCCATGGGCGGCAGCAGTCCCACGGTAAACCTGGCCCTGGAGGGCGCACCCAACTGGCTTACCTACCAGTTCGGGTCACTTACGGTTAATACCGCCGCCACCGGCAACGATGCCGTCTCGGTACCGGCCGGAGGCTCGGCCTCACGGAATTTAAACCTGACCGTCAGCATGACGGCGCCTCCCGGTATCTACTACATAACCGTCAAGGCATGGATAACGGACGGCACCGAGCAAAGGGTATCCCTGGAGCTAACCGTACAGCCACCGGAAGGGTTCAATATGACGCAGTTCACCCTGAGTCCTGCCTTCGGCCAGGTGGGACAGGTAGTGAACTTCTCCGGCTCCGGTTTTATGGGCTGCACGCCGAGCCAGGTAACAGAACTCAGGTTCGGTCCGGTTGATTTACTTACCTCGGAAAACATGTCGACTATTTACGTACCCACCACGGGTGATTCCGCCGGCAGGCTTTCAGGGACATTCCACGTCCCCGACCTACCCCCCGGCACCTACTGGGTTGACCTCGTTGTGGGCAACTATCCCCAGGATATGATTTTTACTAAATCTTTTACGATAAACGGAAACGAAGATTCGTTTGTGCTCCAGGCGTCCCCTCCTTTCTTATGGGCGGAGCAGAACACCCAGATAAGCAGCTTGATAACAGTCCAGGCGGTAGGCAACTCGTCACCGACGGTCGTCTTCTCGGTAGAAGGTTGCCCGTACGATATCACCGCCAGCTTTACCTCGGGTAATGTTACGGCACCCCCCGGGGGTATCGCCAGCACCGACCTGAATCTAAACATCACCCAATGGATGCCAACCGGCCACTACTCCTTTACGATTAAAGGTCAGAGAGCCGGCACCGATGAAGTGCACCGTATTCCCATTGAGATAGACGTTGTGCCGCCCGCCGGTTTCGACATGGCCTCGATATACCTTAATCCAACTGTAGGCTCAGCAGGAACCTGGATAACCATCAGCGGCAGCGGCTTCCCGGAGAACACCTCTCTGACAAACCTGTTTTTCGGTCCGCCCAACGCACAGAACGACCAGATTGCCAACGGTACGCTGCCAGCTATGACCACGGATGGCAGCGGGGCATTCTCGGCCGTGTTCCAGGTCCCGGCCGGTCTAACCCCCGGTATGTACCCGATAGAAGTCATTGTGGGCACTTATCCTGAAGACAGGAGGGCCATGGCCTATTTTACATTTGTCAGCGACCAGGCGTCCTTTAATATCAACGTTTCGCCAATGATGATACAGACTGGACCGGGTGAACCCGTCGGCACCACGGTAAACGTACAGTCGTTCGGCACGTCTTCAGCCAATGTTACCCTCATCATCGAGGGACCGCCGACAATCGAGTGGCGCTTCGATGGAGGATTCTGGCAGACACCCGTGGTGGTATCGCCAGCCATAGGCAGCACCCTGATGTCGGCACTGGAAATCCAGCCCAAGGCATCCACGCCTATGGGGCATTACTCACTGGCTGTTAAAGCCGTATCCGGAAATCAGACAGAAATCCGCAACCTGGAACTGGACGTCGGGGCTTCCGCCGACTACGATATGCCGATATTCTCAATTAATCCTAATACCGGCACGGCGGGTACTAACGTATCTTTTAGCGGCTCCAACTTCCCCACCAGCGTTAATGTTACCAGAATCACCTTCGGCAGCGTCGATATCACCCTGGCCCAGACGATTGCAACTTCGCCGCAGGGCTCATTCTCCGGAGGCTTTACCGTACCCGCCACACTGGGCGGGCAGCCGATTGCCGCCGGAACGTACCCTGTCAGGGTATATGTAGGAGAGGCGCAGGCCGAGACAATGTTTAATGTGTACGGCGGGGATGATACTTTTATAATAAATCTCTCGCCCAATTTCCTGCAGGGAGAACCCGGCAGTATGCCCGGGACTTCAGGCATACTCAATGCGCTGGGCGGTGCCTCGCCAACGGTTAAGATGGCTGTGAGAGGCCTGCCGCCGGGCGTTGCCACAGAATGGAACGGTATTGCACAACCCGTCTTCACCCTGAGCGCCCCACCGGGAGGCCAGAATAACTTCGGACTGACGCTGGTCCTGCCCGGTATGATTCCGATGGGCCAATACTCGGCCACGCTTGAGGGCTGGGTTGATAACAATGATAATAATATCTGGGACGACGGTGAAATAATTACCCGCGTCAACCTTGAGCTATCGATTATGCCGCCGATGGACTACGGCATGGGTATGCTCTCACTTAGTCCAACGTACGGCCAGGTTGGCGACACGATAGCCTTCAGCGGTTCCGGATTCTCCGGCAATACCACCGTGGAGAGTCTGACTTTTGCCCAGACCAATGTGCTGACGGCCAATATCACCACCGCCCTCGACGGTTCGTTCTCCGGAGTATTTACCGTCCCCGATACCGCTTGGGATAATCAGATGGGACCCGGGCGATACCCGGTTGATGTCGTCGTAGGGACCTATCCCGACGACCGCATGGGCTGCTTCGATTTCCAGGTAGTTGCTTCCGACCAGAAATTCAGTGTCAGCGTTTCACCGGGATGGATGGCAAGACCGGCGGGCGATACCGCCAGCGTCAGCATCTCGGTACGGTCGCTGGTAAACACCCCACCCAGTCCCACCGTAATCGTGCAGATTGAGGGACTGCCCTACGGCGTAACCGCCAGCTCTACCAGCGCTAACGTGACGCCGCCCGTCGGCGGCATGGAAGGCCGCGAACTGCAACTTACTATATCCGGTTCCTGCCCGATGGGCAATTACCCGATATC
>JAUWGD010000189.1 GCA_030606585.1 Dehalococcoidales bacterium
GAGCCCCAGTGCTCCTTCTTGGGGTAATCCACGGCATTGCGGGCGATAAGGCGGTCAATCCACTCCTGGGTCAGCCCGACAATCTGCTGTTTGCCGGTGTAGTCGGTCAGCTGCGGGATAATAGTAACCAGGCCGCCGGTGCCCATACCTCCGAGGTATCCGTATCTCTCGATGAGTACGGTATCGGCGCCGTTTCTGGCTGCCGATACGGCGGCTCCGATGCCCCCGGGTCCCCCGCCGACTACCACAACATCCGCTTCACGGACTACCCTGGTCTCTCTTGCGGATTCTTTAATCGTTTTCACTGTTGCCTCCTGTGTTGAGCGTACTTCTGTTTTCGTTGGAGGAAAATGATGCTAATCAAAAGGATATAAGATACTCAGGTTTGATGTCAAACCGATTACGCGGTCGATGCGGCCTTGGCCAGGTCTACCAGCAGCTTTATTACCCTGACCAGCAGGCTGATTCCAAGGCCTACCGCAATACAGATTAATACGACTAATACCCCGATATGAGTGCCCGCGGCGGCTACCGCGTTGGGTATAACGCCGAAGTCGAACGGGAAAACGGTAACCAGGGTGATAACCGTGGCCATGGCAAACCCGTCGATGATGATACGAATTGCCTGCCGGAGAATTTTCCTGTCAACGATAATCAGAACTATATGACCTATTATAGAAATCACCAGGGTAGTCGTAAGAATCGGCAGCCATAGATTGATTTCGCTGGTAAAGAACGGGTGTCTTGTCCAGGTGACCACACCGCCCACCGTATCGGCGCTATAGTAGGCTACGTATTCATGAAAGAAGTTGAAGAAGACCAGCAGGACGATGCTCCAGGCGATGGCAAAGGCCGATGCCGTAATACTGCCCTCTCTGCTTTTAAGGGCGTCATCTACTTTTTTTTTACTTTTTCGCCCAGTTCATCGGGGGGAGTGGGTGGTGATGTCTCCTCTTTACTTTCAGGGGGCGCCTGGGGCTTTTGATAGTCGGGGATATTCCCCGAGACCATTTTCTCGGCGATGTTGCCGGCCCAGGGTACCTTAAAGCGTTCGCCGTTGTAGGCTTTGACCATGAGGAGTATCCAGAGGATGAACCCGGTAATGCCGATAATGACTGAAAAGAACGTGCCTATAAATGGTATCCAGCCGAGTATAAGCCCGGCAACGGCCAAGGTGCCGAAGGTAACAATAGCTTGCGCGGCGTGAAAGCGTATCCAGTTATTTTTCTGCTCCAGGATAAAGAAGATGATTCCGGTTATCCAGGCGCCGACATAACAGAGCAGTCCGGCGAGATTCGGTTCCATGTTTACGCTGGTATCCTGGGATATCGACCGTTTCTCCTGCTCCAGTTTTTCCCTGGCTTCCATCCTCGCTTTTTCTTCTTCGTAGATTTTTTGCTTTTCTTCAGGCGATAATTCCATAGTCGAAGCCTCCGTTGCAGGACTAATCGGATATATTGGCATGATTATACAACAAAACGTTGTTCCGGTAAATACCTCATTTGCAGCAATCTGAAAACCTGCCTGGCTTCAGCCGTTTTCGAATCAGTCCTCAAACTTCTTCTCGGTATCGTCCGGCGGCAGGCCTTCCTCGTTCCAGCCGCGCTCACGGTAGTAAAGGGAGAGCAGATTTTGAAAGGCGTCCTTATCGACCACTTTGCCCGCGTTGGGGCCGGTAAGCGGCGGACTGGCATGAACCTTGTAGGGTAGTGTATCATCCTTGCGACTGACCCCCAGTCGTACGTTTATCAGGCGAGTCATATCGTAGATGTCGTTGGAAAGCGCCAGGAGCTGCTCCAGGGTCTTTTCATTTCCCGTGACGTATTTATAGAAATTCTCGTAGTGTCTTTCGTTGAGACCGAGCTCTATCCAGGGCAGGCGGCAGACACCCAGCATATCGAACAGGGGACGCAGTGTCTGGTGATAGATGACCGTTTTTACCCTTTCATCGTCGGTCCAGCTTTGCCCCTCTTCCATTTCCCGGGCGATGGTCCAGGCCCGCGTGTGGTGAGCGCCGATGTCCGAGGTGGCGTAAGCCAGCGCCATAGAGCTCCCGGCGCGGCTGTCATAGGCCGACTGCTCCAGGCCTTTTACTTCGAGGATGAGCTTATCCATTTCCGGCCATTTCTCAACAACGCGGCGCGCGCCGTCCGCAATGATATCGCCGATGCCCTCACGGCTGGCTATCATGCGTATCAGGTTCAGAATGGCATCGTCGTCGCCCCAGGTGATATCGCGTCCGTCGAGGTCGGCCAGTGATATAATTCCCTTCTCGTAGCCCTCTATAATAGCGCCGATGAGATTGCCCGTGGAAATAGTGTCAAGTCCCAGCTCATCGCAGAGTTGATTGGCCGAAAGGATTGCCGCGAAGTCGTCGACGCCGACGTTGGAACCGAGCATGGCACAGGACTCGTATTCCGGTCCCTCGACCACCGTGCCGGCGTATTTACCGCTCTTGACCAGGCAGATGTTGCCGCAGCACATGGAGCAGGCGAAACAGGCGCTGTCGCCTATCTTGAAATCGTTGAGCATGGTCGCGCCGTTAATCTGGTCGTGCCTGGCAAAGACGGTGTCCCTGAAGTTATAGGTCGGCAGGATGCCCTTCTCATTAGCGTAATCGATAACGTTCATCAGACCCTGCTGCTGCCACATTTTGAAATACTTGTGTTCCCTCAGGTAGCCGAAGGCCTTATTTGCCTCCGCCATCAGTCCGTTGATATCGTGAACGGGCAGGTCCTCGTGTCCCCGCACGATAATCGCCTTGAGGTTCTTGGAGCCCATGATAGCCCCGAATCCCGTCCTGCCGGCGTTACGCCCCCAGTCGGCATTGACGCAGGCGAATTTTACCAGGTTCTCACCGGCGGGGCCTATGGTAGCGATGTGGGCCGTCTGGACGTCCAGCTTTTCACGTATCATCCCCTCGGCTTCCAGCGATGTCTTGCCTTTCAGTTCGGGCATGGGGACTATTTTTACCTCGTGGTTGTCAATGAAGAGAATCGATAGTTCCGGCGCTTTACCGGTGATGGACAGGACATCTGTTCCCGACTGCCTCAGCTCCACCCCGAAGCCCCCGCCGATTGACGAATCGCCGTAAAGGCCGGTGGCCGGGGATATGCTGACAAACGAG
>JAUWGD010000197.1 GCA_030606585.1 Dehalococcoidales bacterium
TTACCACCCGGTCGTGAAAAACAGCTTCCGCCGTGATACTTATTCACCGGCAATATAAACACCTAAATATTACGCCGATGATTACATGCTTAATACGTAGAGAACACAGTTGGGACTAAGCATATATGCGTAGTCGGATATGGTTAGGAATAGAATGAGAGGCTGCCCGGGGCCAGACTAAGTCTGTTCTATTTCCTCGGCGGTAAGGTTTAGCTTTACGTTCTTTTTGGTTACTTCAGCCACGTTTTCAGGTGTAAAGAAAACGGCACCGACATCATCATCCAGACGCACCATGTATTTCCGCGGTTCTCCCGACCAGGCATCCATAATGATATGGTCAACCTCGCCGAGAGGCTTGTTGTTTTTATCCACCACAGACATTCCGTATTCTATATCCATCTCACTCATCCTGTTAAAAGTTCTTGATTATAGTTCAACGCTGGGGCTCGATAATCACCTTGAGCGATTCACTTGCCCCGGCGACGAGTTTAAAGCCCAGTCCCGTCTCCGCCAGGCCCAGTCGATGGGTAATCATCTCCTTCACCGGAAGGCGCCGGGCGTTAATAAGCTCGAGAGCCTCGGCGTAATCGGTGGGACTGCCGGCATAGGAAGTGGTCAGCGTGATGTCGTTACGCCAGAACAGGTCGTTGATTGATACGGGAACAGTAATACCGGGGGCCGTGGGCGCGAAGAAGAGTACGGTACCGCCGCGTTCTACCGATGCCAGTGCCTGGTTTACGGCTGTAACGGCTCCGGTGCAAACGATAACGAGGTCGGCCAGCCGCCCGTCATTCAACTCGCGCAGGCGTTCGGGTGAAAACTCTCCGGCGCTAATTGCCGCGTCGGCGCCGAGTTTCTCAGCCGCCTTGAGGCGGTAGGCGTTGACATCCACGGCGACGATGAGGCCGGCACCCAGTGCCCGTGCCAGCTGGACATGGAGCAGCCCGGAAATACCGCTGCCGATTACGAGGACGCTCTGCCCCGGTTGAAGTCCCGCCCTGTGCTGTCCGCGCAGAATGCAGGCCAGGGGTTCGGTAAAGGTCGCCTCTTCATAAGACAGGTCGTCAGGGATAAGAAAGACGCCGCGGTCGACATTGATGGCGGGCAGCCGGACATACTCGGCGAAGCCACCGGGGTCGAAGTTGGTCCGGCGTAGAGTATCGCAGACGGTATGATTGCCGTTCAGGCAGTAATAGCAGGTGTTGCAGGGCACGTGATGGGCCACGGTGACGCGGTCGCCGACCTTATGCGTCTCGACACCCCCTCCAACCTCCACGACCTCACCGGCTATTTCATGTCCCAGCACCAGCGGCGCCCGGTCGAGGCGGTACCACTCCATGACATCGCTGCCGCAGATACCGCTGGCGACCACGCGCACCAGGAGTTCGCCCGCCCCAATCTTCGGCCTGGGCCTTTCCTCGATACGTACGTCCCGGTTGTTATACCATACGGCAACACGCATTTATATAATCCGTTTACCTATTCTTTTTTAACGGTATCGTATATTTCCTGCGCCTGTTCCGGTGCGGCATTATCGTGGACGACGGCGCGCAGCGCCCTTATCATGGCAACAGGGTGCTCGTTCTGCCAGACGTTCCTCCCCAGGTTAACGCCGATGGCGCCCTTCTGGATACCGTCATGAACGAACTGGAATACCTCAAGCTCGGTCTCGGTCTGGGGTCCGCCTGCCATGACTACCGGCACCGGACAACCATTTACCACCCTTTCGAAGTTCTCACACCAGTAGGTCTTTACTATCCGGGCCCCCAACTCGGCGGCGATACGGCAAGCCAGCGCCAGATAACGTGCGTCCCGCTTGTCCAGTTCTTTCCCCACCGCCGTTACCGCCATGACGGGTATGCCGTACTTTTCACCTTCGCTGACGAGCTTTGACAGATTTAAAAGCGACTCTTTTTCATAATCGGTACCGACGAAGATAGAAAGGCCCATCGCCGAGGCATTAAGACGTATCACCTCTTCAATATCGGTGGTAATGCCCTCATTGGCAAGGTCGGCCCCTACCATGCTGGTGCCCCCGGAGACGCGTAAAATAATCGGCTTACTGCCGAGGGGTTCTATCGCCGATCGCAATACGCCCCTGGTGACGAAGACGGCATCGGCGTAGGGCATTATGGGCTTAAGGGTTTCACCCGGCGCTTCCAGCTTCCTGGTGGGCCCTTGAAAATACCCGTGGTCAATCGGCATAAAGAGACAGTGTCCATCCGATTGAATTAGCCTTGACAGACGGTTAGCCATTCCCCATTCCATAATCGGTAGCCCTCCTTGTACGCTGATACTGTAACATATCTAATTTATGGGATGGAGTCCTCTTTGTCAAACGTTTTTATCGCGGTCATTTTTTCTACTTTACCTGAAAAACCGGTTTGATAAGGTTACTTCGCTTACTCCATGAGCTTCTTAATAGCTTCGATAATTTCAGTAGTAGGCGTGCCCGGCCCGAAGATAGCTTTAACGCCCATCTGCCGAAGGGCGGGGATATCGTCCTCCGGGATAATACCGCCGGCCACCACGATAACATTCTCCATGTCCTTTGTTTTTAACCCCTCCGTGACCTCCGAGAATAGCTCCAGGTGGGCGCCGGAGAGACAGCTCAGCCCGATGACGTCCACGTCTTCCTGGAGGGCCGTCTCCACAATCATTTCCGGGGTTTGTCGTATGCCGGTATAGATAACCTCCATGCCGGCATCGCGCAGGGCACGCGCCACCACCTTGGCCCCACGGTCATGGCCGTCCAGTCCCGGCTTGGCTACCAGCACCCGTATCTTTTTTCGGCTCATAAATAGTTACTCCCAAGTTTGTTATCCTCCACCGCCACCCCGAGATTCTTCAGTCGCTCCGCTCCCTCAGAATGACAACAACGAAATATTACTCTCC
>JAUWGD010000155.1 GCA_030606585.1 Dehalococcoidales bacterium
TTCGGGCCTGCTCCATCTCCGCCTGCCACTTCAGTATCTCTTCGTCGCGCCACTCCCGGAATTTTCTTTCGAACTTCAAGCGGGTGATGTAGTTGATTAAGATGATAACCAGGATAGCGACGATTACGACTACGGCGATGATGGCAGCGACTTCCATAACGGGCCTCCTCAGTTAGCCCTGTGGGGCGTTTAAGAGGGGCGCCAGCCCCTCTTTTTCTATATTCCCCCTCTCCTACCAGGAGAGGGGGATAAAGGGGGTGAGGTTAATTAAAACCCCCGATTGAAATTTTTCTACGCGATTGTCAGGCTGCTTTCTACCGACTGCTCCCGGGCTTGACCAGCGGGATGCCCTCGGCGCAGAGGGGGCACTTTTCGGGCGGGTAGGTGACGACTTCCGTGCGGTGGCAGGAAAAGAAGGGGATGCCGAAGTCTATCTTATCCGTGGAGCGGTCGACCAGCACGCCGATTCCCACGATATTGCCCTTGAGGTCGTTTACGGCATCGATGGTATCGCGTATCGAGCCTCCCCGGGTAAAGACGTCGTCAACGATGAGGGCGCGTTCGCCGGGGTTGATCTTAAAGCCGCGTCTAAAGACCCTGCCCCCGGATTCATCCTTCTCGGCGAAGATGCCGCGCACTCCCAGCTGGCGGGCTACCTCGTAAGCCAGGATAATACCTCCGGTGGTCGGGCCTGCCACCACCTGGATGTCTTTATCGCGGAAGTGGCCGGAAATCATGCGGCAGAGCTGTTCCGTGTATTCGGGGAATTGCAGGACCTGGAATTTCTCCCAGTAGACTGGCGAGTGCAGGCCGGAAGCCAGCAGGAAATGCCCCTTTAGCACTGCTCCCGACTTCTCGAACATTTGCTCGACGTTGTCTGTCATGCTTACACTCCGGACCGTGTCATGCTAGTTCTGGGCACTGGCAATCTGGTTATCAAGGGGATATTCAGGCACCACTCCCCACAAATCGGGTGGCCAGGTGGACAGCCAGGCTTTGCCGTGAATCTCCTGGCGTTGCACGTACCAGCCGTTATGCGAGTCGTTGCTGTGGTTGCGATTGTCACCGAGGACGAAGTATTGATTATCAGGGACTTTCTTCTCAGGCATGGTGTAGCCGGGAGGACTTATGATATACGGCTCGTCCAGCGCCACGTCGTTAACGTAAACGGTACCGTTCCTGACCTCCACCGTGTCGCCGGGCAGGGCGATAAGGCGCTTGATAAAGTCCTCGTTGCTTCCGTTGGGTGCTCTGAAGATAATGACGTCGCCTCTCTCCGGCTCTCCCACCCAATCCCAGTAGGCGGCTTTGTTGACCACCACCCGCTGGCCTTCGTGAAAGCTGGGCTCCATGCTGGTCATGAATACTTCGTAGGTCTGGATAGTGCCCCGCGCCACGAAGAATATCGCCAGAGCCAGCACGATAGTTATCAGAATTTCACGTAAGAATGTTTTCATCGGGATTTTTCCTCGGCTTCTGCACAATTATACCTCATTTTACCTCGCTCTGCCAGTACGGGATTTGGTTGACGGTGGTCCTCTTGCTAAACCACGTCGCAGGTATTAGGATGAATGGGGACTGTTCCGGTCGGGACTCATTGTCTGAAAATTATGCAGAAATTCTCGGCTCTGAAAAACTCACGAAGGATAACCCGTGCCTTACTTATCCTGTTTGCGGTGCTGGTCATCTGCATCGTTTTCGTCGGACTCGATAATGCTACCGGTATCATCATCGGCTGGATGGCGACCGCATGCCTGATAACGGTAGTGGCGCGTAAATGGCGTAAAATCAGGTATTTTTTAATACTGCTGGCTGCCTCGTTTGTGGGCGCCATTTTTCTGGCGTTTATTTATGTGGAGGTAGCTCTTCCTCTAGCCGAATGGCTCGGCGGTATCAATGCTTCGCAGAGTATGGCCTGGCGTGTTTTCCATGTCATAGTCTCCGATATTATCCTGCTGTTCACTCCCGTAGGTATCGTCATCGGTACCGTGGGGACTATCTGGCTGGGTATTTTACGCCTGGTGACGCTGCGACATCGCGCCCGCACCGATACCACTTGACGTGTGTGGTGTTTTTGTTTTATGTTATACCCAGAAATTCGAGGTATTTTCCTCTGGCGGAAACACTAGCGTATGGAAACACTTACGATAGCGCTACTGTCCATAGCTGCCTTCGGGCTGGGGGCTATTCCTTTTTCTCTGATTGTCGGTCGCCTGTTTCTGGGTAAAGACCCCAGGGATTATGGGGACGGCAATCCCGGCGCCGTTAACGTCTTCCGGGCGGGCGGTCAGAAAGCGGGCTACCTGGCTGTATTCCTGGATGTAATCAAGGGCGCACCTTTTGTCTTCATGGCACATTCGCTTTTCGGTGTGTCTAACGTAGCGGTCGTCGCCGTGGGCATGTGCGCTATACTCGGTCATGCTTTCTCGCCTTTCCTCCGCTGGCACGGGGGTAAAGCGGTGGCCGTTACCTTCGGCGTGCTTCTGGCGCTGCCCCAGCAGGAGATGTTGCTGGTCTTTATTGCCTGCATGATCCTGGGCGCCCTCTTTATAGAAGTCGATGCCTGGACGGTCATGTTCGGCGGGGCGGGCTCGCTGGCTTACCTGGCCGTTACCAGGGGAAGCTCCTGGGAAACGTTGCTGATGCTGTGCATACTGGCGGTATTCGCCGTTAAGCATTTTGGGTCGCTGCGCACCTTTCCCGGATTTCGGGGAAGGCTCGTTCGCTGGCTGCAGTCGGTAATCCGGGGAACTCTATCTATTATTTAAAAAGGGTGGGGTATGTTATACCAGGTCATCATAGCTGCCGGGTTGTTAACCTTTCTGATTAATCTTATTCTCAATCTGCGGAGCCTCAAGACTCCCCGCCGCAATAGCAAAGTTCCCGCGCAGGCGCCGCTTATCTCCGTCATGGTTCCGGCCAGGGACGAAGAGGATACCATCGGGAACTGCCTGGAGTCCCTGCGGAAGCAGGACTATCCCAATTACGAAGTCCTGGTGCTGGACGATAACTCGACGGATAACACTTTGGGGATTATTGCTGATATCGCGGCCGTGGATGACCGTATCCGGCTCTTCAGGGGCGAGCCCCTGCCCGATGACTGGGCGGGCAAGCCCCATGCCTGCTATCAGCTGGCTCAGCACGCCAGGGGCGACTGGTTTCTGTTCGTGGACGCGGATACGACCCATGCTCCCCACATGTTGCGCAGCGTGCTCTCCATAGCCATGAAGCTTAAAACATCCCTGCTTTCCGGCTTTCCCCGCCAGCTGGCTACCTCGCTGCCCCAGAAGATTGTCATCCCCGTCATGTATTTCATAATTCTGGGATGGCTTCCGTTGTGGTGGTTGCACCGGTGTAAAAAACCGAAACCATCGATGGCTATCGGCCAGTTCATGCTCTTCCCCAGGGACGAATACTGGAAGATGGGCGGGCATAAGGTGGTGCAGTCAAGAATCGTTGAGGATATCTGGCTGGGTATCGAAGTAGGCCGTCGCGGTGGCCGCCATATCGCCATTGACCTGTCCCCGGTAGTCTCCTGCAATATGTACCGGGGTATCGGGGCGACTTGGCACGGACTGGGCAAGTCGATTTATTCCATTGTGGCTATGGCACCGGTAGCACTGGTCGGATTGGTTCTGGCAGCTTACTTTTTCTATATCGCTCCTTTCTACTGGTTCTGGAATGGGTTTTTTGTAACCGAGATGCCTTACCTCTACCGCGGGATTGTGGTTTTTCAGCTGGCGGTTATTATCTTCATGCGGTGGCTGATAGACAGGCGCTTCCGTGAGCCGGCCATTTCGGTCTGGTTCCACCCCATCGGGATGTTGTTCTACTTTATGAACGTTATCTATTCCGGCGGGCGGTGGATTATCGGTGCTGGTGTGACCTGGAAGGAGCGATTCTACGGCAGGGAATCTACGGTGGAGTAGCGCCTGTCATT
>JAUWGD010000097.1 GCA_030606585.1 Dehalococcoidales bacterium
GAGTAGAGGATGCCATATGGCAGATACAGTTTGACCGCCTGCCGATTTTATCCGGCGATGATAATTACGCCTACGATTTCAGCACAAACTGTTCATACGAACTGGACGACACGATGAACGGCTATACGGTTGATGTAACTATCTCGAACGTCTGGATTCCGAGCAATACAACTCTGGACGCACTGGGTTTATCACCGGCTGCAGCCAGGGCCATTGTCGAGAGAGATGTCACCGACAACGAGACAAACAGGCTGATAGTCACCGGCACCGCCCTTGATGATGACACCTACCGGCTAAAAATAGACTTCTATCCGGCTGTCGGTGTCGAAGACCCGATGGAATTTTCTTCCATTGGCGTATGGCTGCCTCACGGTTTTACCTATGACGGTGCTTGTAATCTGGAACAAACGCCCTATAGCTTTGCCCCCCCCACAACCTCAGCCCACCCCGGTGGCCAGGCTGTGCTCTGGGATTTTTCCAGCGACCCTGTTGAATTCAACGATTTACCCCCCATGAGTACATATTCCGTGAAGGTTTCTTTTGATTATGATGCCGACGAGGCAGGAACCAGGCCGGTTGCCATAGGCTGGGTGGTAACCAGCGGTGCACTCAGCGGTGATATCCCGATTACCTGGGATATCGATACCAGAATATACAAGGTCACCTCCACCGCCGGCGATACGACCGTCGAGGCTTATCCTTCCCGATGTGACATGCGCCAGTTAGGCGCCGCCTTCCAGGGTGACTACATCGCTATCGGCAACACCTTGATGACAGACACACCACCTACAAACAATATCCGCGATACGTTGCTGTCCGAAAGCACGGCCGACACAAAAAACGATGACGAAAGCTACCGCATTCCGGATGATGCTACGGTGGTTGACGCCTTTCTCTACTGGTCCGGCTGGGTTAAATGCGATACAGACCCGGACCATGCCGATGCTACCGTCTGGGCAGAAGAATGCTCCACTGCTAATTTTACCAGTAACTGGTCCCAGACCGACGATGCCTGGGACGGTGATAACGACACATATTACGAGGGGCATTATACGGGCAGTGTCGCTAATGCGCGCTACCTGACGATGGTAAATGCGGTTGACCTGAGTGGCCGTACCGCGGGTAGTGTTGTGATTGGTTGGAAACAGTGGGAAAACGGCTCCCTGGAACCGCTCAGTCACCCTACCGATGGTGACGCCCTTAAATTCGAACTATATAACGGCACGAGCTGGAGCGCCCCCATTACCGCTTTTGAAAACGACCTTGGCTGGGGAGGGGAAGCATACTATTACGTATTACCTCAAGCATATTTAACGGCGAATTTCAAGATAAGGTTCTACCTGGAGGGGTTCGCCGAGGGCAGCGGCGGTACTAAGGAAATCTGCCGCATCGATGAAATCCACATCGGTGACATCGCCGATAGAAATATCACTTTCAAGATAGGCAACCCCCTGAGCCCCGATTACAGCGGCAGTCTCAGCGCACTGGAATTTACCGTACTCGGCAATGCCAACACCGGAGAGTATTCCTACTCCTGCATGCAGAATGTCAAGACCCTCGTTGAAACATACTCTCTCAAGGGGGACGATGAGAACCCCACCGGCAATGGAGAATATACCGTCGGGGGTGTTATCGCCCATACGAGCGAGCACTGGTCTTACGCCGGCTGGTCTCTGATTATCATCTACTCCAGCCCGGAGACGGCGGGGCGTCAGCTCTTTAAATTTGATAGATTTGCCTTCTGTAATCAGTACGATAATCTTGATTTCGACTTCGATGGCGAGCCGGGCGGCACTATCTCCGGCTTCATCATTCCCGAGCAAATCGAGGGCGAGGCGAATGCCGCCAAGCTGACCTGCTTCGTGGGTGAGGGCGATAATGCCTGGTATCCGGAGTTCATAGCTTTTAACGCGCCGGAGGAGTACTGGTCTAACCCTTCAAGTATGCCAAACCAGTACAAGCTCTGGGATGGTATCGACACTACCTCAAATAGCCAGTCTGCTCCCAATAATGTCTGGAACTCACGGTTCAAGACATCCGATACGGGCACGTCAACCATTGACGGTATAGATATCGATACCTTCTATATCACGTGGGCAAGCGGCCTCCTGCACGCGGATGAAACCGAGGCGCATATAGACATTTATACTGACTTCGAAAATTTCAATTTGATATATCTGATTCTGTCCGTGAGAAGCAAGACGACCATCGGTGGTACCACTCACTATACGATAAGCGGCAGCTAGATGCCAACTTCGGTCGAGCTCCGCTTCTCCTCCAGTTCATAGAGCTTCTCGATAACGAACAGGACATAGTCGTCGCATTTCTGGAAAAGACCTGACTCTATCGCCTTTTTAGCGGCTGCTTTATCCGAAAGGTCGACTCCCAGAAGCCCCATGCAAATTATGTCCCCGAACTTCTCGTTGAAACCCCTGACCAGCTCGGCGGCATCTTTAAAAGCCGCTCTTCTCCCCGCCTCGACCTTCTCTTTGTCATCCGGAGAGCAGCGGTTCCGCAGTCCCAGGGCTATTGCCGCAGCGGATACCGCGCCGCAGGGTGCCTGCTGCTGACCGGCAATGCCTCCATGGAAAGCGGTGCCCGCCCAGAGAAAGTCGTCATTCTCCAGTCCGTAAGCCTCCCACATGACCTGCAGGACGGTCGGCCCTCAGCCGGAGCCCTGGTGCAAAATATCCAGTGCTTTCCTTTTGGCTTCCTCAAGCGGCAGCTTTAAAATCATAGAACGTCTCCTTTCATGTGGCGCTGGTGCGGAAACGCCAGATAGCTATCAGGCCAAATACCACGGTGAAGCCCAGGAGGGCTAACATCTCCGGAACCACGGCGCCGAAATCGGCACCGAAGAGCATTAATTTATTAAATCCGGTATTCGCCCAGGCATGAGGGCTGATTTTAGCCAGGTTCTGCAGCCACCTGGGCAGAATAAATAGAGGCCACCAGCAACCGCCGAGTGGTGCCAGTACCAGAGCCGTTACAACGGCCAGTGAACCCGCACTGCGCTGCGTCCTGGCCAGCGTCGCCAGCATTACGGCAAAGGCTGAGGACATAATTACCATAAGGATGGAGAGGATGATTACGGCCACCGGAGCTATCCCTAGGTCGATTTTAAATATCAGAATACCCGCTACCCAGAATATCAGTATCTGAATCAGACCCCTGATGGCCGTACCGGCAAAGACGCCCCCCAGAATAGACTCTCGCTTTACCGAGCTTGACAGTAGCCGTTCCAGGGTATTGTTCTGGCGCTCGCGCACGATTGTCTCGGCCGTCACTGCGGCGGCGAAAAAGACAAACATTACCAGATAGCCGGGAATAACGTAGTTGGCCGGGTTTTCCGCCTCTACCTCGCCCACCTTCTCAATATCGAAGCCTATATAAGACGCTTCCGCCCCCGCAGCGCCGCGTCCCATGAAAACATCCGCCATTATTTGTTGAACGGCCCGGTTAATGCTTGCCGCATCACCCGGGATTAAGCCACCTTCTACGAGAAGGGCAACACTGGCATTGATAATAACCCGGTGGGTACCAAGCTGTGAGGCGATTGCTCCGGCAAATCCGTTCAGGGCAGCCCGGTCGTTAACATTCCCGGCATCGGCAACCACCTCAATCTCGGTTCCCGAACCCGACATTATTCCTTCGGTAAAATCCGCTGGAAAGGCAATAAAGCCGTTTAATTCGCCTTCCTCCACGGCCCGGTATGCTTCGTCATAATCCTTGTCCCAGACTATTATCGGCTCGCCGGGACCGAGCAGAGATTCATCAACGGTCTCCATGGCACGTATTATCTGGTGACTCAGTCCGCTCTCTACTTCGAGGGTAGCCACGTGAAGTTCCAGCCGCCTGTCCTCGCTAACACCGAGGTTGAGAAAATAAAACATCACGACGAACATAAACGGGAAAATGACGAAAAAGAATACCGCAGCACGGTCTTTGACGAAGATTTTCAAATCTTTTATAGCGATATACCAGGCACGGCTAAGCTGATTCATTGCTTTCTATTTACCCCCGGGCATTACCCTGAATATAAGTCGGCTGATCAGAAGTCCCACGACCATGACGCCGGCAAGTATTCCCAACTGCGGGCCGACATCACCGAGAGAACCTCCCTCGTTTATAATTACGTTAAAAGCATCATTGGCATATACATTGATGGATAACCGGCTGAGAGTGTAAAAGGCGGAGTCTCTGGCAATCTCAAAGAAAGTACCGCCCAGCATAAACGAGGTTACCGAAAAGACAACCGCAATCCAGGCGGCCCCGTCTTCGCTACGGGCGATTGAGGCGATTATCAGCCCTATACCGCTGGCGGTCCCCGCGAAGATAAGGGCAATTACCAGAGACGATAAAAAGGACAGGGGAGTGAAGATTTGAAAAACGGCGTAAGACAGGCCTAAAAGTATGAGTGTCTGCACAAAGCCGCGTGATACACTGGCGAAAAATTTACCGATGAAAAGCTGTCCCACGCTGAGCCGGGTGGTGAGCAACCGTTCTAATGTACCCTTACGGCGCTCCTCCACAATAACCCTGGCTGCCATCGCTATGGCGAAGAGGACATACATGGTAACAATGCCGGGCAGGAACTGGTTAACAAAGTCGGGACTGCCACCCAGCACCTCTTCCCGGACACCCACTACGGGAGTCTCGCGTTCCTGTGCCAGGAACTCCTGCACCGCCACTTCAATCTGGTCTTGAGATATACCTTTTCCCTGCAGGCTTTCGCTGACCTGACCGCGAACCTGGAACTCCTGATTTATCTCCTCTGCCACGCCGCGGACTATGCTGGAAACAACCTGTCCCCACTGCTCTCCGTTGCCCCTCTGCCTGAAGACCAGTTCCGCTTTATCGCCGGAAACCAGCGCTTCCGTAAAGTCCTCGGGTATATAGAGGACCAGTAATATATCCGAACGTTCCAGCTTGGTTTCCGCTTCAGATGGTGTTAGCAGCTCTACTTCAAGGCCTTCGACTTCGCCAAGCTGTTCTAACAGGACAGAGGAATAGGTGCCTTTATCTTCGTCTACGATATAGGCGGTACCTTCAAACATTGTCTGTCCGCCGAAGGCACCGTAAAGCAGGGCAAAGGTAATAATCGGCAGGAGGAGGCTGAAGGCAAGGTCGCCCCTGTCCTGCAGGTACAGTTTTACTTCATTGAAGGCTATAAAAAAGGCTCGCTTCATATCTCGGCTAGTCTCGCAGGCTCCGTCCGGTAAATTTCAGGAAGACATCCTCAAGGGTAACCTGCTCCGGCGAGCCGATTTCCCCCTTGAGTTTATACGGCGTGTCCATCTTTATTATTTGACCGCCATCCATAATAGCCACGCGCTCGCAGAGGCGGTCGGCTTCTTCCATATAATGAGTGGTATAGAGAACGGTCATGCCTTTGTTCCGCAGTCCTTCGATGGTCTCATATATATTATTCCGCGATTGCGGGTCTATGCCCACGGTCGGCTCGTCCAGGAAGAGAAGCTGCGGTTTGCCCATAAGGGCGATAGCCAGATTGATACGGCGCTTCATACCCCCGGAATACTTGGCGACTTTTCCCTTAGCTCTATCCTCCAGACCCATCATCTCCAGGTTGGTCATGGCCTGGGCTCTGGCTTCGCTGCCTCTCAGCCCCACCATCCGACCGAAGAATACCATGTTATCAAGGGCGGAGAGGTCTTCGTAAAGCGCCAGTTCCTGAGGGCAGACCCCGATGATACTGCGAACAGCCGCGGCGTCCTGTCGTATGGAGTAGCCCCCTATCGTAACATCGCCGCTGTCGGCTTCCAGGACCGTGGAAAGCATACGAATCGTCGTTGTCTTGCCGGCGCCGTTGGGCCCCAGGAGGCCGAAAATTTCACCCTTCTTAATGGAGAACGAAACGCCGTTCACCACCTTGAAATCACGAAAACTTTTATGCAGGTCTTTTACCACCAGAAATTCCTCAGCCATGTCCTTACCCCCGCTTTCCTCGACTAAAAAAGAAAATATGTGGAAGCATTATATACCTTGAGATACTATGGTTGCAAGAGGTTAAGAAGAAATATTCAATTATAAATTTGGATTTTAAAAAGTGATGCTAAAAACAACGAGGCCTCCTTTAAATTGGAGGCCTCGTATAAAATCCGTTGTTATCTTGTCTAGGGCCAGAGCACTTTAGCCACATCGTCCAGCCCGAGTTCCAGCAGCCTTTTCTTGCTGGGTTTGCCGGTCTTGGTGTCCCAGTCCATAGCTTCGAAGTACTCATTAAAGAGTTCGTCAGCATTCAGGGTTATCCCGGCGCGCGGGCCTTCCGTCTTGGGCGGTATGCCCATC
>JAUWGD010000119.1 GCA_030606585.1 Dehalococcoidales bacterium
TAAGGGAGGGATTTCTAGGCGAAGGTTTATAACATTGGCTGGGGGAGAGGGGATATCGCACGGGATAAGCCACGAATGATACGAGGGCGGCTTGGGTGGGAATAGATATCAAAGAGGGGAGGCGGTGTTTTAAATATAAAAAAAATACCCATAAAATATTAGTGTCTTTTTTCTTGCATATTGGAAAGAAGCGTGCTATAATGAGGCTGCCAAGATAAGAATAGTATTGTAGTGAAGTGGGTTTGATTCCCACTTTTTTGTTACTTTAATCGAATAAGTATATCGGAGGTTTTCATCCGAAATGAAGAGCGATTTTTTGCTCGCCATAACGCAGCTTTCGGCGGAGAAGAACCTGCCGAAAGACGTGGTGCTAACCGCCGTCGAGGCAGCACTGGTATCAGCCTATAAGAAGGACACGTTCGACGCCAACCAGAATATCGCCGTCAAGATTAATCCCAATAGTGGCGCGGTTGAAGTATGGGTTGAAAAAGAGGTGGTTGAAAAACCCGCCGACCCGAGCTTCGAAATTTCCCTGAAAGAGGCAAAGAAACTCAAAGAAGACGCCCAGATAGGCGACGCCATCATGATAGAATCTACCCCGGCCAATGCCGGGCGCATCGCGGCGCAGACCGCCAAGCAGGTTATCCTGCAACGCCTTCACGAAGCCGAGCATAGCGCCATCTTTGAAGAATACGCCGATAAAGAGGGGGAGGTTGTCAGCGGGGTGGTCCAGCGCTTCGAAATGGGGCAGGTGAATATAGAACTGGGCAGGACCGAGGCCATACTGCCGACATCGGAGCAGGTACGCACCGAGCGTTATCGCGTCGGACAGCGCCTCAAGGTAGTCCTTTTACAGGTGGCGCGCACCAGCAAGGGCCCTAAGGTAATCGTATCGCGCTCTCACCCGGAGCTGCTGCGTCGGCTTTTCGAGCTGGAGGTCCCGGAAGTATACAACGGTACGGTGGAGATAAAGTCCATCGCCCGCGAGGCCGGCTTCAGAAGCAAGATAGCCGTAGCCGCCAAGCAGGAAGGTATCGACCCGGTGGGCTGCTGCGTGGGACTGCGCGGTATCAGGATTCAGAATATCGTCAGCGAGCTGAACGGCGAAAAAATAGACGTCGTCCAATGGAACGATACCCCGACTACATTTATCGCCAACGCCCTGAGCCCGGCACACATCGTCAGCGTAGGGCTGAACGAAGAGGAGCAGGCAGCCACGGTAATCGTCCCGGATAAACAACTTTCGCTGGCCATCGGTAAAGAGGGACAGAATGCCAGGCTTGCCGCCAAGCTCAGCGGCTGGAGAATCGACATCAAAAGCGTCACCATGGCTGAAACCGAGAGACTCGAAGCGGCCAGGGCTGCACCCGAGGCAGCCGAAGAGGGAGAAGTCCTGGCAGAAGGGGAGGAAGTTGCCGAAGCCGCAACTGAAGAGGCTATCCCCGAAGAGATACTGGCGGAACTGACCCTTCCGGGTGAAGAACCGTTAGTCATTGAGGAACCTGCGGCAGAGGAGGCAGAGAAGGAAGCCGAGGAAGAGCCGGTGGAGGAAGAAGTGGTCATGGCTCCTCCAATCATCCTCGAACAGCCGGACGAAAGCAAACCGACTTTGCGATTCGCCGAAGATATTATGCCCAGACGGACCAAGGCCAGTCCCAAAACAGGCAAAACGAAGAAGAAAAAGAAGGGCACTTACGCCAAGGATACCAGCGAGGACAGCGTGAAAACCAGAAAGGCCCGTCGGGACTTTACCGTTGAGGAGGACGAGGAAGATTTCACATAGCCATCCCGTAATAAAATCGATACCCCGGCGCACCTGTGTGGCCTGCCGCCAGATAAAGCCCAAGAAGGAGCTGGTGCGGCTGGTACGTACGCGCGGGGGGGACATAGAAACGGACATTTCCGGTAAAAAGGAGGGGCGGGGCGCCTACATCTGCCCTGACCCGGAGTGCTTGGAAAAGGCTTTAACAGGGAAGCAACTTGAACACACCTTAAGATGCAATCTTACCCGGGATAACCGCGAACAGCTCGTCAGAAACGTAGAAGACCTGCTGAAGGAGATAGCCAGTGCCTAAAGCCAGCAAGCAAGAGAATAAGGTAGAGCCGGCAGCGGAAAAGAAGGCTAAAGAAACGTCAGCGGCCAAAGAAACGGTGGCAGCTAAAGAAACGGCAGCCGTCAAAAAAATGGCGGCAGCTAAAAAAACGGCAGCGGCTAAAAAAACGACAGCGGCTAAAGAAACGGCAGCAGCTAAAGAAACGGCAGCCGTCAAAGAAACGGCAGCGGTCAAAGAAACGACGGCAGCTAAAGAAACGGCAGCGGTCAAAGAAACGGCAGCCGCCAAAAAAGTGCCCGTAATCGATATTCCACACTCGATAGGCGTCAGGCATCTGGCCGACCTGCTACAGGTCGACTCCATCCTGGTTATCAAGCAGTTGATGCGCAACGACATCATGGCCAACATCAACCAGGTTATCGACTTTGATACCGCCTCCGCCATCGTAACCGGATTCGGCTTCAAACCACACCTCAGGCCGTTGAAAGACCAGCAGATGGCGAAGGCGGCCGAAGATAGCAAGAAGCTCAAGAAGCGCTACGGCAAGGAAGCCGAGAACCTGGAGCCACGTCCACCCATAGTAACGGTTATGGGGCATGTCGACCATGGCAAGACCAAACTGCTGGATGCTATCAGGCAGGCTAACGTGGTGGACTCGGAGGCGGGAGGCATCACCCAGCATATCGGCGCCTACCAGACAACGATAGACGGGCATAAAATAACCTTCCTGGATACACCCGGACATGAAGCTTTTACCGCCATGCGTGCCCATGGAGCCAATATTACCGATATCACCATCCTGGTGATCGCCGCCGATGACGGCGTCATGCCGCAGACAATCGAAGCTATTAATCACGCCCGGGCCGCCGAAGTGCCTATCATCGTGGCTATTAACAAAATCGATAAAGATAATGCCAACCCAAACCTGGTAAAACAGCAACTGTCCGAAGCCGGACTGGTAATCGAAGAATGGGGAGGCAATATCGTATCCCAGGAGATTTCCGCCAAGGAGAAGCTGGGCATCAAGGAGCTGCTGGAAAGCGTCCTGCTGGTGGCGGAAATGGAAGAACTGAAGGCGAACCCGAACCGTGCCGCCGCCGGAGTGGTTATCGAAGCCAAGATGGACAAGAACCGCGGGCCGCTGGCAACGATATTGATACAGTCGGGGACATTGAAAGAGGGCGATACGGTCGTCGTGGGCAGTACCTGGGGTAGGGTAAGGTCCATGTTCAATGACGTGGGCAAGCGTATAAAGAAGGCCGAGCCAGCCACACCCGCCGAAGTCCTGGGACTGGGCGAAGTACCCGAGGTGGGAGGCACTCTCACGGCCGTAGCCGACGAACGTCATGCCCGGGCCCTGCTCGCCAGGCACAAGGCGGAGATGGAAGAAAAAGCCGCCAGGGGTGGAAAAGCGGTCAACCTGAATACGCTCTACGACCAGATAAGCGCCGGCAAGGTAAAGGAACTCAACGTCATTCTCAAGACGGACGTCCAGGGCAGTATCGAACCTATCAGGAACTCCCTGGAACAGCTGGGCACGGACGAAGTAAAGGTCAGACTTATCCATAGCGGCACGGGTAACATATCCGAGAGCGATGTCATGTTGGCGACGGCTTCCAACGGACTTATCATCGGCTTTAACGTCACCGCCACGGAAGGCGCCCGTAATCTGGCATCCACCAGTGGTGTGGATATCCGTCACTACAACGTGATATACAACCTGACCGACGATATAACCAAAGCATTGAAGGGCATGCTCGAACCCACGTATGTCGAGGTCATCGACGGGCGTGCCGAAGTCAGGGCGGTCTTTTCGGCCGGTAAAGGCGCCAAGGCAGCCGGTTCATACGTCACCGACGGCAAGATAACCCGCAACGCTTCCGTCAGGGTACACCGGGGCAAGGAAGTACTGGCCGAATCCACGGTCAGCAGCCTGAAACGCTTTAAGGACGATGCCAAAGAAGTGGCCGCCGGCTACGAGTGCGGCGTGGGTATCAAGGACTTCAACGATTTCGAGGTCGGTGATACGCTGGAATTTTATAGAATGGAAAAATCCGGGTAACAACAGATATTCGGACTTCAGCTTATGGCACATCGCATCGAACGCGTAAATACCCTCATTCGGCGAGAAATCAGCGAGTTAATCCTGCACCAGCTTAGAGACCCCCGACTCGATGAATTTGTCACCGTAACCGCGGTTAACACCTCCACCGACCTTAAATATGCCAAGGTCTTCGTCAGCTGCTTCGGCGGGCAGCAACATGAACAGAAGATTCTGGGAGTGCTGAACGCCGCCTCCGGTTTCCTGCGCTCCGAGCTGGCGAAAAATGTAACCCTGCGGCGCACCCCCGAACTGAGCTTTCACTGGGACAACTCCATCGAGCACGGCGACCGCATACTGCGTCTCATCGACCAGGCCAGCGCAGAGTATAAGGAATGACCTTGGACGGCATACTGAACATCAATAAACCCCCGGGCACGACATCTTTCGGCGTTGTGGCCATGGTGAAACGCCTCAGCGGCGAGAGGCACGTCGGCCATGCCGGCACCCTCGACCCGGACGCCACCGGAGTCCTGCCAGTCTGCCTCGGACGGGCGACACGAATCGTCGAATTCCTGGTGGATACCACCAAGGTTTACCGCGCCGCAATAGAACTGGGCGCTGCCACCGATACTTACGACGCCAGCGGCAAGATTACCCGGCGGGGAGATGCCTCGAAAACCGACCGTGCTGAAGTGGAGTCCGCCCTCGAATCTTTCCGGGGCTCCATTCAACAGACCCCCCCGATGTACAGCGCCGTAAAGCACCAGGGAAAACCGCTCTATACGCTGGCGCGGGCAGGCATCGAGGTCAAGAGGAAAAGCCGCACGGTGAAAATCCACCGCCTGGAACTCATCGCCTGGGAGTCGCCGTTGGTTACCATTGAGGTGGAATGCAGTAAGGGCACGTATATCAGGTCGCTGGCGCACGACCTGGGTGAGGCACTCGGCTGCGGAGCACATCTCAAGAGCCTGGTACGCACCCGCTGCGGTATCTTCGATATTAAGGACGCCGTAACTATGCCCAAGCTGGAGGAAGCCTTTCTCCACGGTTACTGGGAACATTTTATTTATCCCGCCGATATCGTGCTGCAGGACTATCAAGCGGTGGTCCTGGACGATGTCGCCGAGGAAGCCATCAAAAACGGTAGTGCCGTGGCGCTGGAAAAGGACAGTAAATGTGATACCCGGCAGAAATTATGCCGCGCTTATGCCCTGGACGGGCGTTTCCTGGGGATTCTACGGTATATCCCGGAAAAGGGAATATGGCAGCCCAAGAAGGTGCTTGTTTAGGACACTGAAGGTATAAATAAGGTTAAAATCACCC
>JAUWGD010000141.1 GCA_030606585.1 Dehalococcoidales bacterium
CTGACCCGGACACGCTGTACCGTTTTAATGCCAAGGTCTAGGATATCCTTTTCCAGCGCCTCCGCCTGGGGGTCGGTGAATCCTTCCTTTACCGAGACCTCTATACGAATCAACGCCAATTCCTCTCTCTCATATATAATAAAACACTACATGCCCATCCGTCTATCCACCCGGTTGATTAAGAAAGTGAGCCACCGGCTCGGTTCCGCCGTCTGGCCGAAGTCAAACTCCGCATAAGCCGCAACGGTGGCTTCGGCTGAGTATTTGCCATTTACGGCTTTACTATGAACGAAGTCCAGCATACTCTGAAAAGCCCGGCTGTCCACAGCATAGGGGAAAAGCGACAGCACATCAAGTACCCGCAGTATACCGTATTTAACGGCAGGATATTGCAGGCTTTTAAATCGCCTGCCGATGCCGAATCCGTACAGATGAGTTCTTTCTTCCCAGTGCGTCAGCAGCAGGTCGATGGCGCCGTGAAGTTTGGGGTTTTCCCGGTATTGCTCGTACTGGCCGAGCAGCCTGAGGATGTTGAGATTATCCATAGGGCAGGATTCCCTGCCGAAATCGTCGCCGTAGCAGTCCCAGCCGCCGTTGGACATCTGTGAACTAAAGATATCATGGATGTACCTTCCCAGGCGCGGGTCGTCCCGGTAGCCCATCATAGCCAGCGAAGATATGAGAATAGCCGACATGCAATAGTAGTTGTCCTGGACATTCGGCGGTATGATAAAAGAGCCGTTTGCCGATTGAAAGCGGAATATTGCTTCCGCTTCGGCTTCCAGCCCCAGGTCACGGACGGTAAGCCCGATATCGGCCAGTAAAAAGAGGTCCCAGTAAGCCTTGCCGGGTTCGGTGTAGTGGATTCTACCGGTCTTTAGAACCGGAATGCCGGCGTTGCCGCCTTTCAGCCGGCTGATGATTCCCGCAATTGAGCTATCCTGAAGTACCGGCCTGACATCCGGTTGCGTGTCCAGAAGCTGGAGTTCTACGGCATACCTGAGCCATGGGGGGCCTTCCAGCAACCAATCGAGGACTTCTTTATCCAAAATTCACGCCTGCTAATCTACTCTCTCGGCATTTCGCGGGGATGTTCTGACTCTTCTATTTTAACGTTTTTTTAGGCGGACGTAAAGGGTGCGGCATAGCTGAATTACCGGGGTATTATTCCTATATTTTTAGTTATTAGATTGCTCATGGATACTGGGATAAGCGTATTCGGCTTCTCTTCATTTAAGAAGAATCCGGAATAAATAAAAACTATACCGCGGGCATTATTGCACCCGACTAAAAGCCGATGTATAATAAACCAAAGTTTAATTAGGAAGTATATTCTTTCATTGTTAGAGCTACTTGATACTATCTTCCACGAAAGGAATAACTAAACAACAGATATATGGAGGTAAAGGATGAAAAAAATAGTCTACCTGGCAGTGTTAACCGTCTTCATACTTTCCAGCATGATAGCCGTTGCAGCCTGCGGAGGCGATACCACGGAACCAGGGCCGGCGCCGGAACCTTTGCCATCACCCGGGCCAGCCCCCTCTGAAACAGAGCCATCTCCGACGCCGACTCCACCCGCCACTGACCCGGACGCTGACGCTATTGTTGAAATTAACGAAGAAGGCTTCGTGCCGGCAGTGGTTACCATACCCGTGGGCGGCAGGGTAGTCTGGTTTAATAAAAGTGACCGCCGCTGGTGGGTGTCCTCCCCGACAAAAACACCCGATTCCGGAGTCATCCCGGTAACACAGAGGATGGGCTTCACTTTTAAGGAGGCCGGTGTTTACGAATATTACGACCTTTATCACAAGGATATAACGGGTAAAGTTATCGTCGAATAGCTGCCGGTACTGCTAATCCACTTACATGGCCGGGGATATTATTTACCCTTCGGTGCCTGCCCGGTGAAGAGGTTGGCAGGAGAGTCTGTCGCTATAAGAATCATATTATCTCCGCACAGGAAGGGGGAAGCAACAATGGCTTATGAAGCAAAAGACTACAGCAAACTCATCGGCATGGAAGGTTTCAGCGATACCCTGCTGACGAACCACTTCACCCTTTACCAGGGCTACGTGACCAATACCAACAAGCTGACGGACATACTGGCGGCGATGTTGAAAGAGGGCAAGACTGCTACTCCGGAATACGCCGAGCTTAAAAGACGTTTCGGTTTTGAATTCAACGGCATGCGCCTGCACGAGTATTACTTCGAAAACCTGGGCGGTAAGAATCCCCTGGACAGGTCCAGCGCCCTGGCGAAGAAGCTGGCAGGGGCCTTCGGCAGCTACGATGACTGGGAGAAGGATTTCCGGGCAACGGGGGCGATGCGGGGCATCGGCTGGGTGGTGCTTTATCAGGATAATACGAACGGTGGACTATGCAACCAGTGGATTAACGAGCACGAGGTAGGCCATCTTACCGGCTGCCGTCCCATCCTGGTAATGGACGTTTTTGAGCATGCTTTCATGCTTGACTACGGTCTGAAACGCGCCGATTACATGGAGGCGTTCTATAAGAACGTCGATTGGAAAGTGGTAGCCGACAGGTTAAAATAACCCGCCCGGTTATTATTCGGACGGGGTACCCTTACTTCTTTCTCTTCGACAAATTTTTTAACGTGTCTTTAAGTTGTCTGACGCTATAGGGCTTGGCGATAACCGCGCTGAAGCCGTGTTTCTTATATTCGGACATTATCGGGTCGGTGGCGTAGCCGCTGGAGACAATTACCCTGGCGCCGGGGTCAATTTTCAGCATTTTTTTAATTGCCTCTTTGCCCCCCATGCCGCCGGGAATGGTCAGGTCCATGATGACGGCATCGAACGGCTTGCCCGATTCCAGGGCCCGGGAATACTTTTCCAGTGCTTCGTCGCCATCGCTGGTCAGTTCCGCCTTATAACCGGCCAGGCTTAACATGTTGCTCAGCATTTTCCTGATTACTTCTTCGTCGTCCATCACCAGAATCCTGCCACCGTTATTCACGGGACTCTCCGGTTTTGGCTCCTTTTTCATTCTAGCCGGCTTTCTTGAGGCCGGGAGATAGATATGGAAGGTTGTTCCCTTGTTCTTAGCGGATTCGGCGATAATATAACCCCCGTGATTTTTGATAATGGAGTAGACGGTGGACAGGCCAAGACCGCTCCCTTTCTTTTTAGTGGTAAAATACGGCTCGAATATCCGCTGCAGGTGGGCTTCGGAGATGCCTATACCCGTGTCCTGTATATCTAATCGGATATATTTCCCTCTCGGGAGCGGCAGGGCGCTTACTTCTTTAAGAATCGAGTTTAAGCCTCCGATTTTCAGTGTTCCTCCCGCTGGCATGGCTTCATCGGCATTGATAATTATATTATGGATAACCTGGTTTATCTGCCCTTCATCAATTTCTACCGGCCACAGGTCATCCGGCAGGGATAATTCCAGCCTGACAGCCGAGCCTCTCAGGGCAAAGGTGGCCGACTCTTTTATAAGTTCGTTTATATTAACTGTTTTCTTCACCGGTTTGCCTCCCCTGGCGAAAGTCAGCAGTTGTTGTGTCAGGTCTCTGGCGCGTACGGCCGCTTTTTCCGCCTCGTCCAGTGTTTCGGAAGCCTTTTTAGGTAAGCCTGCATATGTCCTGGCCAGCCCGATGTTACCCATAATTCCGGTGAGAAGGTTATTAAAGTCATGGGCGATGCCGCCGGCCAGGGTGCTTATCGATTCCAGCTTGGCTGCTTTCTGGCGTTCTTCCTCCAGCATCACGTGTTCGGTGGTCTCCACCAGTGAAAAAATCAATCCGCTAACGTTACCCTGGGCGTCCTTTACCGGGGTAAGCGTCCAGTCCCAGTAGGTAACGCCCCTTTCCGGCTGGTCGGGAAAGGTAAAGGGCCTGTTGTAGTACGTCTCAGGTCGGCCCGTGTCTCTCACCCGGGCGAATATGGCCTGGACCTCTTCGCCAGGGTAGAGGTCGAAGTGGTTTTTGCCTACCATCTCCTCCGGTCTGTGCCTGCAGGTCTTGGCATAGGCATCATTAACCCGGATGAAGTTGAAGTCCTTATCCAGATATACCAGCATGGCACCGGTATTCTCCGTCACGACAGCCAGCAATTCCTTCTCATTACGAAGGTCTTCTTCCGCCTGCCTGCGCTCGGTGATTATCCCCAACCGCTCAGCAACTGCGTCAATGAGTAACATTTCCTCTTTGAAGAATGGCCCGTCGTAAACCTCTGGCTTTGCTGTTAAGTAATTAACCTCTACCATCCCTACCTTTTCGCCCTGTACTATGATATCTGAAGACTGTTTCCATTCAGTCTCCCGGTAGTTTTCAGTTTTAAACTCTTCGTTATTTATAGTAATTCTTACACAGGCATCCTCAGGATACTGCCAGCCCAGCGGTAGTTTATCGGCTATCTTTTGATATCGTTCATTTAAAGTATTTTCTGGATTACCAGAAATGTCAGCGACATCATAAAGACACCTGAGTTCCTTTATACGCTCATTTAATTCATACTCCGC
>JAUWGD010000112.1 GCA_030606585.1 Dehalococcoidales bacterium
ACGTACGGATTATAGAGAAGTTCGCGGTATTCCGTTATTTTCTCCTGCTTCAAAGCGGCGGGGTCGTCCGCGGCTTTTATATCTTTGCTGAAGATGATATCTGTTGCCGCTTCCGCTCCCATCACGGCGATTTCCGCCTGGGGCCAGGCCAGGGTATTATCCGCCCCCAGCCCCTGGCTGCACATGGCGATGTACGCTCCGCCGTAAGCCTTGCGGGTAATCAGCGTTATCTTGGGCACGGTAGCCTCGGCATAGCACCATAAAAGCTTGGCGCCGTGACGTATTATACCTCCCCACTCCTGGTGGCTGCCGGGGAGAAAGCCGGGAACATCAGCTATAGTGAGCAGCGGGATATTGAAGGCATCGCAGAAGCGGATGAACCGCGTGGCCTTGTCCGACGCGTTGATATCGAGGCAGCCCGCCAGGTAATTGGGCTGGTTGGCAATGATACCGACGACATGGCCGTTCATGCGGGCAAAGGCCGTAATCATGTTCTGGGCGAACTGGCGTGACGGCTCCAGGAACTCACCGTCGTCCACGATGGCTTTAATAACTTCCTTCATGTTGTAGCCCTTGTTCGCGTTTTCCGGGAGGATATCGTTTAAAGCGGGCTCGGTGCGGTCGGGCGAGTCTTTCGACTTGATATAGGGCGGTTTTTCTTCGTTGTTTAAAGGCAGGTAGCTCAGGAGCTTTTTGATTTCTTCGATTGCCTGCTCGTCGTTATCGCAGGCGAACTGGGTGACGCCGCTTTTAGTGCTGTGTGTGAGCGCTCCGCCCAACTCGTCGTTGCCGATTTCCTCGCCGGTGACGCTCTTTACCACCGCCGGCCCGGTGATGAACATGTAGCTGGTCTTCTTCACCATGAAAACGAAGTCGGTCATCGCCGGCGAATAGACGGCGCCCCCCGCCGCCGGCCCCATGATGGCCGATATCTGCGGGATGACCCCGGAGGCGCAGGAGTTGCGGAAAAAGATATTACCGTAGCCGTCGAGGGCGTTTATCCCCTCCTGGATGCGCGCCCCGCCGCTGTCGATAAACCCCACCATCGGCACCTGCATTTTCATCGCCATGTCCATGACGCGGCATATCTTTTTAGCGTGCATCTCGCCCAGTGTGCCGCCCCGGGCGGTAAAGTCCTGGGCGTAGGCACAGACGGTGCGCCCGTTTACCTTGCCGTAGCCCGTGACGACGCCGTCGGCGGGAATGGATACCTTGTCCATGCCGAAATTCGTGGAGCGGTGCTGTACGAACAGGTCGGTCTCCTGGAAGGTCCCTTTATCGAAGAAAAGGTCAAGTCTCTCCCTGGCTGTCAGTTTACCGGAGTCGTGCTGCTTCTGTACGCTCTTTTCCCCGCCCCCGGCTTTCAGTTCGACTTCGAGCCTGGCCAGTTTTTCTATTTCATCTTTCAAATTAATTTCACCTCACCAGTTAAGATTAAAACAAGTTAATGATATCATATGGAATGTTGGCGGGCAAACAACATGGCACTGTTTCATGGCTATTCCAGCCTGCGCAGTCGGGAAGTGAAAATGAGCAGCGCGGCGGACACTATAACAAGTATTACGGCCAGACCGCCGATGGACCACTGTATCCCTATAGCCTCGGCGAGTATGCCGGCAAAGAACGTTCCGAGACTGGAAAAGCCCAGCCCCATCATCATAAAGCTCATTACACGGCCGCGGTATTCCGGCGGGGTATAGTTCTGTGCCAGGGCATTGCCGCTTGTCCGGTGCCCCGTCTGTCCCAGGCCGATAAATATCACGACGAGTACGGATACGAGCCACCAGTGTGAAAAAGCAAAGACCATCAGCGCCAGTCCCATCATAATACCGCTGACAAGCATGATGGCACCCCTTTTTCGACTCGGTACCGAAGCTAGAATAAGGGAGCCGGTGATAGCGCCAAGCCCGGAAACGCTCAGGAGTATTCCCATACCGGCGGCGCCCACATCGAGGATATCCTCGGTTATCATGGGCATGAGCTGCAGGAAGGGTATACCGCATATCATCACGAAAAGGGTGGCCACCAGTACCAGGAGCATCGTCTTTTCGCGCCGGATATATTTCACGCCATCCACGATATCAGTAAGGGCACTTGAGCCTTGACTGAATTTCTGGGCGGTTTTCGGCATGAGAAACATGCAGACCGATGCCAGCCCGTACATGGCGGCGGATATGTAGTAGACACTGGCGAAATCGAAGCCTTCGATGAGGAAACCAGTCGCCGCCGGAGCCAGTATCCGGAACGCGTTCATACCCATGGTATTCAGGGATACGGCATTCATCACCTGTTCACTGTCCACTACTTCGGAGATAATGGCCTGTCTTGACGGCATCATCAGCCCCATTATCGCTCCCTGGATGGCAGCCGTGACCACCAGTATCCACCAGGAGCCGGGGATATCCTCGCTCAGATAGCCCATCGTTAGCGCGAAGGCTACGAACAGCGAGACCAGCATCGAGCCTATCATGCTGTAGAGGAGGATATCCTTTTTCTGCAGTCGGTCGGCAAGGGCGCCCCCGTATAACGAACAAATAATCGTGGGTATGGCATTGGCCAGCGAGGCTAATCCGAGCACGGCTCCCGAACCGCTGATGCGGTAGATGAGCAGGGAACGGGCGACAATCTGCATGTTCATGGAAGACCACTGGCCTACCATCCCGATATAGTACAGGCGGTAGGCCGGGTTCTTCAGCGAACTGAAAGTCCTGATTTTGCTTAACTGATTAAATCTTTTTTTCATAGGGCGACTTTATTTTTAATAAAAATGCGGCTATTATCCTGAGAAAGGAAAAGCCGGCCAGCATGATGGTCCCGGCGGTGAACCCACCGGCCAGGTCTTTGATGGCTCCCATGAGGAACGGACCGGCGAACGTGCCGATTTCCCCCACGCAGAAAAACATGCCCCCCGCCGACCCCACGTATTTCGATTCTACCTCCGGGAGTTCCATCAACATAAGCACCAGAAACGGGAAGATACAGCAGGTGGCCATCCCGTAGATGATGAGGATAATTATAAGTGTGGCTCCCGATACCTGCGAAATCATCAGGAGAAGTACGGTGCATATAGTTGCCGCGATGGCTATAAAGCGACCCCGGAAATGGGGCGGGATAATACGCGGGACAACGATGATAGTCGGTATCCCTATCCAGGTCGGTAGAGAGGCGGCTATGCCCGCCATCGATGGTGAAAGCCCGCCGTCTTCCAGAATACGCGGCAGCCAGTTGCCGAAGCCGTGACCGGCGGCGAACGTGAGTAATCCCATCAGGAGGATAATTTTCACGTTTCGTATGCTGATAAGGCCTTTGAAAACTTTATCGATTCTCTCGCTTTGAGTGTCTTCTGCCGATGGGATGTCTCTGCCCAGGAACCACCACACGCAGGCGATGACGATAGCCACCAGGCCGTAGCCGGCAAAGGCGACCCTCCAGCTATTGTCGGTTAACGGCATGATAACGCTGTTCATCAGGGAAACGGAGAGGCCGGAGCCGATCCAGACCCCCGTCATGTAGATACCCACCGCCATACCCCGCTCTTTCCCCCGGAACCACTGCGAGATTGTCTTGGGATTGCCTGTGGATATCAGCGGACCGCCGATGCCGAAGAGAGCCACGCAGAAAAACATCGGGATAAATCCCCCGGCAAAATAACGGAGGCCGGCCGATAGCCCTATTACCAGAACGCCGATGAAAATGGATCTACGTGTGCCAAGCCTGTCTACAACAGCCCCGCCGAATGCGGCTACTATGATATAGGTCAGCGGCCAGGCACCCAGGATAAACCCCATCTGGGAGTAGGAAATATTCAGGTCTTCGATAATCGGCGTGACCAGAGGGGCTAATGCGAACGTGACCAGGCCGAAAACGAAATACGAGAGCCATGTTAACGCCAGCATTATCCAGCGGTACGGTCTCTCGTAGGGCGGTTTACCCCGGCTGTCTGCTGTAATTGGTTCCTGGAGTATATCGGAGTTTATCATAAGGCCTGTCTTTTCAAGGGTCCGGCGCGGGGATGTGCGACTCTTTCTATTTATATTAACATATCAGTCGATTTTATAACTTAATCTGGAAGTGCTAAAATGTCTTTGATGAACAAGACCCTGCCAGTCACGCGCTGCGGGAATACCGAGTTCCGCTGGGGGGAAAAGACCTATATCATGGGGGTCTGTAACCTGAGTCCCGACTCTTTTTCCGGCGACGGACTTGGCGACGATGTTGAAGTAACGCTTGCCCAGGCGCAGCGCATGGTGGCCGAGGGGGCTGATATTATCGATGTCGGCGGGGAATCTACCCGACCCGGCACAGAGCCCATGTCCGTGGATGACATCGACGATGAACTGCGGCTGGTTATCCCGGCCATAGAACGGCTGGCGGCGGAAATACCGGTGCCGATAAGCATCGATAGCTATAAGGCGGGCGTGGCCAGTCGCGCCGTAAAGGCCGGCGCCGGCATGATTAACGATATCTGGGGCCTTAAAAGGGACCCGCGGGTGGCGCAGGTAGCCGCCGAGGCGGGCGTGCCCATCATTCTCATGGCTAATGAGCGTGATGCGCCGCCGAAGGTCGGCATCATGGCTAAAGTCATTTCCGACCTGGAAGCGGGCATAAAAATCGCCCTGGAGGCCGGAGTGGCGGCGGAGAATATCATCGTCGACCCCGGAATCGGCTTCGGTAAGAACCTGGAGCAGAACCTGGAACTGGTCAATCGACTGGCCGAGTTGAAACGGCTGGGCAAGCCCATCATGCTGGGGACGTCCCGTAAGTCGATGATTGGTCTGGTGCTGGACCAGCCGCCCGATAAACGTCTCGAAGGGAACCTGGCGGTCACGGCCATCGGCATCGCCAACGGCGCCGATATGATACGTGTTCACGATGTCCGGCAGACGGCACTCGTCTGCCGCATGAGCGACGCCGTCATCAGAAGGGGAGCAGTCAATGACTGATACCGTGAAGGTATATCTGGGACTCGGCTCTAATCTGGGTAACCGAGAGGACAACCTGGACATGGCCCTGAAATTGCTGGCGCAGCGAATGAAGGTGGGCAGGGTTTCGTCCATATACGATACGGAGCCGATAGGTAAAACCGACCAGCCGCGTTTCCTGAATATAGTCTGCGAGGTTTCCACGCGCCTGTCACCAGAGGGGCTGCTGGCTCTTGCGAAGGGGATTGAGGTCAAGATGGGCCGGCGCGGCAAGACCGGCGAACCGCGTACCATCGATATCGATATACTCCTTTACGGGGATATCGTCATTGATACTCCCGACCTCAAAATCCCCCATCCCGGGATGGCGGAACGGTTATTTGTCATGGTGCCCCTCGGCGAAATTGCACCTGAACTCGTTCACCCGGTGAGCTGGGAAAAAATCAAGGATATGAGAGACGCCATCACAGAGAAGCAGGGCATATTGAAGTGGGAGGGTGAGTAAGGAGAAGAAATGTACGAGATAGCTGTCGAGAAGCATTTTGACGCCGCCCACTTTTTGCGGGGATACCAGGGCAAGTGCGAGGCTATGCACGGGCACCGCTACCGCGTGGTGGTGAAGGTAGAGGCTTCAGAATTGAATGATATCGGCCTGGCTTACGATTTTACCGATTTGAAGCGGCACCTGAGCGATATCCTGGCGCGGTTCGACCATACCTGTCTTAACGAC
>JAUWGD010000054.1 GCA_030606585.1 Dehalococcoidales bacterium
GTGCCCTTGCCGTGGATTACCCTGACCTGTATCAGGCCGGCCATGAAGGTATCGTGCAGGAACTGGTCGAGTCTGGGCAGGGCTTCGTCCACGGTGAGGTGCCGCAGGCGCAGTTCGTTTGCCGGGGGGATTTCGGTGTCGTATTCTTTCTTGCTCACGATATCTTGTGCTGATTGTATCATTATCGTAAGCAAAGGTAAAACAGTGCCCCCGCCACCCCTCGTTGTTATCTTTTCCCACCCTGGCCGCCCTCGCACCATCTGCTGCTTATCCCGTACGATATCCCCCCACCCGTATGCGGGGCGTTTAAGAGGAGCGTCAGCCCCTCTTTTTTATTTCCCCCTCTCCTGTGACACCTCGTCAGGAGAGGGGGTCAGGGGTTCACCCTGAAGGGGTGAGGTAGATAAGATAAGCTAAGCCCATCCTTGTCGTTATTACAGGCTAGGTGCTACAATTCTAGTAGAGGTCTTTACCATGTCGTCAGATTCCATTATCGTTAAAGGCGCCCGTGAGCACAACCTGAAGAATATAGATGTCACCATACCCCGCGATAAGCTGGTGGTCATCACCGGGGTTTCCGGCTCGGGCAAGAGTTCCCTGGCTTTCGATACCGTTTATGCCGAGGGACAGCGCCGCTACGTGGAATCGCTCTCCGCTTACGCCCGCCAGTTCCTCGGGCGAATGGAAAAGCCGGATGTCGACTATATCGAAGGGTTGAGTCCGGCGGTCTCTATCGACCAGAAGGGCCCCAGCAAGAACCCCCGCTCCACGGTCGGCACCGTCACGGAAATCTACGATTACCTCCGCCTGCTCTTCGCCCGCGTCGGCCACCCCCACTGTCCCAACTGCGGGCGCGAGATTACCATGCAGACGGTGCAGCAGATTGTCGATGCCGTCCAGAAGCTGCCGGAAAAAAGCCGTATCATGATTCTGGCGCCGCTGATTCGCGACCGTAAAGGTGAGTACCAGTCGGTGTTCGAAGACCTGCGTAAATCGGGTTACGCCCGCGTACGGGTGGACGGCGAAATCCATGACCTCTCGGACGATATACAGCTTGATAAATTCAAGAAACACTCCATCGAGGTTATTATCGACCGTCTGGTTATCGGGCAGAGCGGCGACCAGACTCGTATTGCCGATTCTGTCGAGACCGCTCTGAAAATCGGCGCCGGGGTGGTGCTGGTATCCATCATCGACGGCGAGGAGCTGCTCTTCTCGGAGCACTTCGCCTGTGTCCAATGCGGTATCAGCCTGGGCGAAATCGCCCCCCGTACTTTCAGCTTTAACACTCCTTATGGTGCCTGTCCCGCCTGTACCGGACTGGGCTACAAGCAGGAAATCGACCCTGACCTTGTTTTAAATAAAGAGCTTTCCATCCTCCAGGGCGCCATCCGACCCTGGTCGTCCCACAGCTGGTATCTCTGGCGACTGGAACCCATGGCCAGGACGCAGGGCCTTTCCCTGAACACGCCGGTGAAAGACCTGACGGAAAAGCAGTTAGACCTGTTGCTCTACGGTGAAGGACGGGAGGTGCACACTTACCGTAATCGTTTCGGCAGGGTGGTGCGGCGCTCCGACGGCTTCGAGGGCATTATACCTACCCTGGAGCGCCATTATCATGATACGGAGTCTGATTATTCACGGATGAAAATCGAGCGTTATATGGTTAACAAGCCATGCCTGGAATGTGAGGGTAAACGCCTGAAGCCGGAATCGCTGTCCGTTACCATCGGCGAGCGGAATATCATGGATGTCACCGCCATGTCGGTCACGCAGTCGCTGAAATGGGTGAATGAAATCAACCGTAAAATCCTGAACGAACGCGAGAAGCTGATAGCCCACCAGATACTCAAGGAAATTAAGACACGTCTGGGTTTCCTCAAGGACGTGGGGCTGGACTATCTCAGCACCGGCCGCGCTTCGATGACCCTGAGCGGCGGCGAAGCGCAGCGTATCCGCCTCGCCACCCAGATTGGCAGCGGCCTGATGGGCGTGCTCTATGTCTGTGACGAGCCTACCGTGGGACTGCATCCCGCCGACGATTATCGACTGATTCAAACGATGCAGCGACTTCGCGATTTAGGCAATACCATACTGGTGGTCGAGCATGACGAGGCCATGATGCGCGCCGCCGACCATATCGTCGATATGGGCCCCGGCGCCGGCGAGCACGGCGGCTGGATTGTAGCCACGGGCACACTGTCCGATATTCTGAAGTGTAAAGAGTCCTCGACCGGCCAGTACCTCAGCGGCGCCAGGCAGATTCATCTCCCGGAGAAACGCCGTCCCGGCAACGGGGAGGAGCTGGTTATCAAGGGCGCCCGCCAGAACAACCTTAAAAATATCGACATGCATATACCACTGGGCATGTTTATCTGCGTTACGGGCGTTTCCGGCAGTGGTAAGAGCAGCCTGGTGGACGAGATTCTTTACCGCAAACTGGCGCAGGTATTTTATCGTGCCAGGGAGAGGGCCGGCGACTGCGATGAAATAGTCGGGGTTGAGAATATCGACAAGGTAATCAATATCGACCAGTCGCCCATCGGGCGTACCCCCCGCAGCAATCCCGCCACCTATACCGGCACCTTCACCCCCATCCGCGAACTTTTCGCCACCGTCCCCGAAGCGCGATTACGCGGCTACGGGCCGGGTCGGTTCTCCTTTAATGTCAGGGGCGGACGCTGCGAGGCCTGCCGCGGCGATGGATATATTGAAATCGAAATGCAGTTCCTGCCGGACGTTACCGTACCCTGTGAGATCTGCCACGGTCAGCGCTATAACCGCGAGGCACTGGAAATCAGGTTCAAGGGTAAAAACATCGCCGAGGTGCTGGACATGACGGTGGCGCAGGGGCTGGACTTCTTCGAGTATTTTCCCAGGCTAAAAAACAAGCTGGAAACTCTCAACGATGTCGGTCTCGGCTATATCCACCTCGGGCAGCCGGCCCCCACGCTGTCCGGCGGTGAGGCGCAGCGGGTAAAGCTCGCCACGGAGTTATCCAAGCGTTCCACGGGCAGCACGCTGTATATCCTGGACGAGCCCACCACCGGCCTGTCCTTCGAGGACGTGGCGGCTCTTTTAACAGTGCTCCAGAGACTCGTGGACGCCGGGAATACGGTGATTGTCATCGAGCATCACCTGGACGTGATTAAGAACGCCGATTATATTATCGACCTCGGCCCCGGCGCGGGCGATAAGGGCGGCTATATCGTCGCCACCGGCACCCCCGAGGAGATAGTCGGTAAAAAGAAATCGGCTACCGGGCAGTATTTAAAGAGGATGTTGTAGAGATAAGAAGGGGCGGAATATTAGTTTAGAGGAAGGCAAAATGGTTAAATCACGTTTTGATTTGCGGGAAGTTCGAAATCTTGGTTTTAACCGCACTCAAGCCAAAATTCCTCATGATCTTGCCGTTATTCAAAGCAGATTAAGCACAAACTTGTATGGAATCAGTGCAATTGTTTCGCTTTCAATAAATGAACTTGGTGATACCATGTATTTACCTATACCTTTCCCAAATTCTTTATACGAAGACTACATTACTTCATATTTTCAACATCGTTATTTGTATATCATTCGACATGAATTAATCCAACTTCCACGGTTAGCTATAGATTATACTATTACTTTTGATACTAATTCTGCCAGTTACGTTAGTTCAATAGTGAAGAACCGATCGTTTGCGGAATTAAGACCCGAAGTAATAACAGCTTTTAATAAAATGTTAAATAATCATTTCAATTTTGATTCTATTTTTTATTTTATTGAAAATATCAAATTAGCTATTCCGATTATACAAAATATAAGAAAAACTCTGCGTGATACACCTCTTAAATTTTGGAAGTTACTTGATAGAAATTTTAGGTGGAACATCATTTGTTTGGAAATATTTAAAGGCATAGACACCAGATATTATAGTAATACCCAAAAGTTTAAATTCGATGATAGCTTTATCCAAGCTGCTCGTAAATCAGTAGATTTTGCATACAATTTTTATGCCTCTTATACAAATCGGCACTTAATTCAGGAATTTCTTCAATATCAGCGATTACTATTGTTCCAATTATTAGAAATTTATAAAATACAATTTTCTACGAGGAAAAATGCAAAGAATAAATTGGAGTTGTTTTTATCTTTTGTTCAAAATGAATGCCCGGTTTTTCTTGGTAGAGAGACTTTTCTAGCTTACGAATATTTTAAAAATCGTAATAATGTATCTATACTAAACAAAATTAATAAAAGTGGTGATCAAACAAATTTATGGGAGAAAGTAAATAATGTAGCATGGGATCTTACTGCTATTAGAAACCTCGAGAGAATGTTTTTAGCGCGAGGTCAAGCTGATTATATGATTCCATTCTTTTTAACTTTTGATAAGAATCTACGTGATTTTATAAAGTCTTTTCCTACTAAGGCAGTATTAATTGATCGTCTTTCAGAAGGTGTTGGTATAGTTACAATACCAAGTATAGAAATTAAAAAATATTTCGAAGACGAAGGTTGCGGCGTAGTGTTTAATACATTTTCATCCGAAGAGAAGACTAGGGAACGTTTTTCAAAGATAAGAAAAAAACCGAATATATCTCCAAATCAAGTTAAGGCTAAATATAAAGAACTAAAGCAACTATTGGAACATTAGTTTAGGTTGCATTCTACTTCACCGGCCATAGTATAAATCCCTCTCATTCTCCCTTTACAAAAGGGAGAAGCTATTATGCCTCTTTCTCTTTTTTAGTTTCCCCCTTTGGAAAAGGGGGAATAAGGGGGATTTAAAAAGGGGCGTCTAAGAGGGGCGCCAGCCCCTCTTTCTTTATCTCCCCCTCTCCTGCTGAAAGCCTTGCCAGGAGAGGGGGATTAAGGGGGTGAGGTAGATTATCAATCAACCGCGCTATCCGCGCGTTATGCTATAATTCTATTTAGAGATGCTTAAGGCAGAAATTATCACCAGCGGCACCGAGTTGCTTCTCGGTGAGATAACCGATTCCAATACGCCCTATATCGCCGCCCAGCTGGCGGGGCTGGGCATAGACCTCTATTACTCTTCAACGGTCGGCGATAACTACCAGAGGTTTTACGGTGTCCTCAAGCAGGCCTGGGACAGGTCGGACCTGATTATCACCACCGGCGGCCTCGGCCCGACCCAGGGGGATATCACGCGGGACGTCATCGCCGGTCTGTTAGGGGAAGAGCTGACCGTTGACCCCGATTTAAAGAGAGAAATCATCGAGTTGTTTTCGAGGCGAGGCATGGAAATGCCGGAAAATAACCTCAGACAGGCAACCATCATTCCTTCCGCTTTAGCCCTGCGAAACGCCTCGGGAACGGCTCCGGGTTGGTGGGTGGAAAAGGAGGGGCGGATTATCGTGACTTTACCCGGTCCCCCGCACGAGCTTCAGAGCATGTGGGACTACCAGGTGCTGCCGCGACTCAAAGAGAAAAGCGGCGCCGTTATCGTATCGCGGACGATAAAGACATGGGGACTGTCCGAAGCTAAAGTGGACGAGATGGTATCTCCTTTCCTGGCGACGGCTAATCCCACGCTGGCGATGTATGCCGGGACGGAGGGCATACGGTTACGCATCACGGCGAAGGCGGACACGGAGGACGAGGCACGCGCCCTGATTACGCAACGTGAGCAAGATATCCGGGGAATACTGGACAACTACATATGGGGCGCCGATGACGAGACCCTGGAAGGAATAGTCGGCCAGTTATTACGCTCGAAGAATATGACGCTGGCCGTAGCCGAATCTTTTACCGGCGGTCTGCTGGCGGGTACTTTATCGAGAGCTCCGGAGAGTCATGAATTTTTCCGCGGTGGGATGATTATTCCTTCAAATACGACTGAAGACAGCGCTGAATCGGCGGCCAAGATGGCTAATCAGGTGCGTTTGGAGTTCGCCGCGGATATCGGCATAGCTATAGGCGGGTCTGTTAATACCGCCGACGGCAACACGAGAGATAGCGCCTGTATTGCCATCGCTACGGAATCAGACCAGCAGGCGATAAAAGCCAATTACCCCTCCAGGTTGCCGCAGATGACCCGGAGAATAATTACTCACTCGCTGATTTATCTCAGGGATTTTCTACAACTGTAATCATATATCAATGTCATTCCGGCGTATGCCGGAATCCAGCACCCCACCCCCCGCCTTTATCTATTCCCACCCAAACCACCCTCGCATCATCCTCTGCTTATCCCGCAGTTCCCCCCCATCCCTGAAAAGGGGCGTCTAAGAGGGGCGAAGCCCCTCTTTTATAAAATTCTCCCTCCCTTCAATCCAAGGGAGGGAGATACAGAGGGTGGGTCACCTTTAAATCGACGTCAACCATATGACACGAACGCGGTTGATTGTTGATTTCCCGTGTTGTATATTAAAAAAGGGAGTGGTAAATGAATCGACAGGAAGTCATGGAATCAATCAGGGATAACGTGGAGAACGCAAACCTGATTAAACACATGTTAGCCACGGAAGCCATTATGCAGGCACTGGCCAGGCGCATGGGCGAGGATGAAAACGAGTGGGGACTGGCCGGTCTGCTCCACGATATCGACGTCGAGCTTACCGAGGGGGATATGGCCAGTCACAGCAAGCTGGGAGCCGACCTGGCCCGCGACCTGGGGGCCAGCGAAGCGATTGCCAATGCCATCCTCTGCCACAACGAGACACACGGCGTCGCCCCGGAAACCAGTATGGAGAAGGCTCTTTTCTGTTCCGACCCGTTGACCGGCCTCATTACGGCGGCGGTCCTGGTGCGACCCGATAAAAAATTAGAGGGTCTTGAAGCAAAGTCGGTGCGTAAGAGGTTTAAGGAAAAGAGCTTTGCCGCCGGGGCCAACCGGGAGCAAATCGCCCGGTGTGCCGATATCGGCCTTGAACTCGATGAGTTCATCGCTATCGGCCTGGAAGCGATGAGGGGAATTGCCCCGCACCTGGGTCTTTAGACGGCTAATTTACCGAAATTGTTGAGCCTTCCGCCGTCTTGGTAACATCAATGCGAGTCGGGAAGGCGTCTTTCAGTTCGTCCATGTGGGTAATCACCAGTATCTTATCGAAGTCGTCCTGTATGGACTTAATCGCTTCCTGCAGCTTTTCCAGTCCGGTATTATCCTGGGTGCCGAACCCCTCGTCGATTATCAGGGTGGGTAAAGGCGCCCCGGCACGTTTGGTGAGCAGCCGTGACAGGGCGATGCGGATGGAGAAGTCGATGCGGAAAGCCTCGCCGCCGCTGAACATTTCATAGTTCCTGGTGCCCAGTTCGTCGGATATCGTAATGTCCAGCGTTTCCTGAACGGTACCTTTCTTGGTCTCCCGCTGTGTCTCGAATTTCACGTGCATCCGGTTGTCGGTCATGCGGGCAAGCAGGCGGTTGGCCTCGATTTCAATCTCTGGGATGGCTACCTCGATGAGCAGGGCCTGTATGCCCCCCTTACCGAAAGCCCTGGCCAGCTCTCGGTAAATAGTCTCCTCTTTGGAGACCTGTGCCAGTTGTGCCTCTTTCTCTTTCTTCCTTACTTCCAGGTCGGCGCAGTGCTGGAGCTTGGCTTTAACGCTCCCTACCGCTTCCTGGGCCTGACTGCGCTGGCCGGCGAGGTCTCGGTACTCGGCCTCGGCGGCGGCTACCTCGTCCCGCAGGGCAGGAAGTCGGGTTAGCTCCGCCGTCAGGGCTTCTTTTTTCTCGTTATCGAGCTTGAGGCTGTCGCGGAGTCCCCGGGCGGCTTCCCCGGCACGCGCCGCCGCCTCTTTTTCCTCGTTGATAAGCCTTCCCGCCTCGTCAAGGTTATGCTTATCGCGTTCATAAAGTTCCAGTTGCTTGAGCTGCTGCCGCGCATGTTCGTGCCCGGCCGCATCATAGTCGATTTTAGCGAGGTCAGCCTCGACGGCTACTAGGGCCTGCTGCTCGTTGATGGCAAAATCCCTTTTCGCCAGGTGCTGCTCGATTTCACTCAGGGTTTCCCGCAGTCCCGCCAGCTTTTTCTCGTCTTCTTCGATTTCGGTAATATCCTTGGTGAGGACGCTTATCTGGTCCTGGACTCTGGATTTCTCCTGGTTCAGGCTTGATTCCGTCTGGCTTTTCTCTTTCTGCAGCGTCTCGAATTCCGCCCGTTTCTGCGCCAGGCTGTCCTGATTTGCCTTTAGTGCGTCCGATTTCTCCTGCTTTTCTTTAGTATATTTGGACTCAATAAGCGCCAGCCCTTCGCGGGTTAATTCGGTTTCGCAGAGAGGGCATTTTGCTTCCTGATGCGACTCCGTATGCGACGCTATGAGGTCGAGTTTTTCCGCCACCTCGCTAATTTCCCGTTCCAGTCGGGCTTTTTCGGCCTCAATATAACTTATCTGTCTCTGCACCTCCTGGGCGGACTGCTCTTTCCGGCGCAGCGCCGTTTCCGACTCTCCCAGCTGGCGCATCTGTGCCTGCGCCTGGTTGAGCTGATTTCTCAATTCGGTTAATTTCTGAGCTCTGGCTTCAAGATTACCGATTTCACGTTGAACGACGGTATGCTCGGTGGTCAGGCTGTGTCCGGCTTTGGTTATGGCAGCCTCCAGCTGTGCCTTTTGCCTGTCCAGGTTGACCGACTGCCGGAATTTCTGTTCCAGTTCATCGTTAGCCTTTTTTGCTTGCGTGAATTGTGCGTAGCCCGTTTCTATAGTTTCACGCCTACCGATTACCTCTTCGTAGGTTTTTATCCTGGATGAATGTTGGGCGGCCTGCTCTTCCCAGCGCTGGAGGTCACGGTTGCTGTTGTCGATACGCGTCTCCAGTTCGTCAAGCTGCGCCTTCTTAGTCTCAAGAGCCTCTTTTTTCTGTCGCAATCTGTTCAGTCCGGCCTCTTTTTCCTTAACTATTGCGTCGATACGGGAGAGGGCATCCTGCGCCTGCTCCAGTTCCGCCTCGTAGGCTGGTTTTTGAGCTATCTCGATATCAATTTCGTTGATGGAATTTTCCAGCTGGTCGCTCTCCGATTCATGCTGCCTGGCGAGTGTTTTGGCTTTGTCTTCAAGCTCATCATAGATTTCGAGACCGAGGATATTGCCCAGCACCTCCTTGCGTTTGGCGGGAGCCTGCCGGGTGAACTCGTCGGCGTGTCCCTGGCGCAGGTAGGCGCTGTTGATAAAGGTGTCGTAGTCCATGTGCAGGATGTCTTTTATTTTTTTCTCCGTCTCGCTGATGGTATTGCCGGTGATGGGGCGGAAACCGTTACCGGCGCTTATCTGGAGTTCCAGTGACGGCTTTCCCGGACTGCTCTTTTTCTTGGGTCGGGAGCGCTTGCGGATGATGCGGTAGAGCTGGGGCCCTACGGTAAAATCGAACTCAACCTCCATCTCCGTCTGCGTGGTGTGGATAAGGTCATCGTCGCTGCTGGCGCGGGCTTTGCCCCACAGCGCCCAGGTCATGGCGTCGATGATAGCCGATTTGCCGTTGCCGTTGTCGCCGGAAAGGCAGGCGAGATGGATGCCGGTAAAGTCCAGCGGCGGGACATTATCACGGTAGCACATGAAGTTGCGCAGGCTGAGTTTGACGGGTATCATCTCGACCTCATTTTAGCATAATCATGTTTTCTTTTCGTCTTTGATATAGCGTCCGCCGGTGACGGTGGTGAAGTGGAAGATGGGACGGTCGACTCTCTTGATTACCAGGGGGCAGTGTGTCATGCCCGCCGGGACGAAGAGCATGGCGGTACGGGTGATGATGTGCTTTTCGTCTTCCAGCCAGATTTCTATTTCCCCGCCCAGGTCATAGGGGTCTTGCGGGTTACTGCCGAAGAAGCCGATAATCTCATCGGTATCATGGGTGTGGGGGGTAGCCTCGAGTGTGGTCGCGGGTTTCAAAAACCAGGAGGTATTCATGTGAAAAGCCCCCTCCACCACCTTATCGTCCATCCACAGGATGCGGGTGGCATACTTTGAATACTCGGCAGCGATTTTTTGTTTTTCTTCCGGGATTTTTAGCTCCGTCACGATATACTTGCCGTATTTTGATTTAGCCATTACAGTTGCGCTCCTTAATCCATATTTCCGATTATCGCAGGTATACTGATATTTTAACACCTCCGCATGAACAATGATAACTTTCTGCTAAGAAGGGGGGAAGAAAAAGAAAGAGGGGCTACGCCCCTCTCTAAAATTTACCCCCTCCCCTTCATAAATCCCCAAGGGAAGGGGGTCAGGGAATAGGCTTAAGGATAAGTAAAGGACGCCACGAGGGTGGCGGGTGGGAAAAGATGCACAAGGGGGAGTGGCGTGGGGCTGGGAGAAAACAAAAAGAGGGGCTTTTTAGCCCCTCTTGAACACTAACTAATATCAACTCTGAAGCAGGTCAAGCCCTCGACCATTAGTACGGTTTAGCTAAAAACATTACT
>JAUWGD010000044.1 GCA_030606585.1 Dehalococcoidales bacterium
CTGTCCTACCCTGACGGGAAGGATAAAGGTGGGAAAAGATATCTTAAAAAGGGGGTGGTATTCAGCTGGGAGCAAGATTAAGGGCTTCTCATCTAGCGAGTATTAAAAAGCCTAGCGTGAACCTCAGATAAGAAGAATAGACTTGCTGACTAATTCTTCTTAAATGCTTTGCTTAACATTGATTGTCTTAGCTTCCCCTAATTTTTGTTGATCATCATATCATATAATTTTTTCAAGTAACTGGAATAAAAATCCGACTACTAACAAGATTAGACCTATTCTAGAAATCATTCGGTATTTTTTCCCTTTTTTGATTTCGCCTTCATCTACTGATTCTAATGCTAAGTAACCCATTCCACTCTCCGATACCCTAGGAGGTAAACCAAAACGAAGAATTATTATTGCTCCAGCAAGATTTAAAGCCAATCCTATTATATCCATAAAATTGTTCCCCCTAATTTTAATTGGCCAGCTGTCACAGATTCTACCAATAGACACAAAAGAAATCAAAGCAGGCTGTATCAATCTCCTCAGGCAATGCGGCAAGAAGAGACCACGGCATGCACGCGTTTACCTCACTCATTGAGAAGACATAGACAAAGTTCTACAGGACGTTAGATTCGTAGTTCAGGAACTCGTATATTTAGCCAAGCTTAAATAGTTATTCCCGAAATTCGTGACTAACTGCGTTGTTATGTTATAAAAAAATCCCCGGCGCCTGAGTTACAAACACCGGGGATTTATATTATTCTAAAATTTTCCTAAAGCCCGGCAGCCTGGATGATTTCCGGCACCCTCTTCTCCCAGCCGATGGCCATGATATGCACGCCCTGGCAGAGAGGCTTCAGCTGCTTGATAAGGTCGGCGGCAATCTGTATGCCGGTGGCCGCCTTTTCCGTGGCGTCGGTCATCTGCTGAATCAGCTCATCGGGCACCATAACGCCGGCGACGTTATTGTTCATATACCTGGCCATACCGGCGGACTTCAGGGGGATAACGCCGGCCAGGATGGGCACGTTGAATTTCTCCACCCTCTTCATGAACTTGGCGAAGCTGTCAGCGTCATAGACCGCCTGGGTCTGTATGAACCTGGCTCCGGCGGCAATCTTTCTCTCCAGCTTGGCAATCTGCAACTCCATGGAGGCTTCGGTGTCCGATTCCACTTTAACCACCGCGCCGGGGAAGAAAGAAGGCTTGCCCTGAAGCTCGTTGCCGTTGATATCGGTGCCGTTGTTCAACTTGCTGATGGTCTGCAACAACGTCACGGAATCCAGGTCGTAAACAGCCTTGGCTTCTGGGTGGTCGCCGAGCTGCGGCAGGTCGCCGGTAATAGCCAGGACATTTTTGATGCCCATTACCCAGGCACTTAAAAGGTCGGACTGCAAAGCGATGCGATTACGGTCGCGGCAGACCGTCTGGTAGATGGGCTCCAGTCCTTTCTGTATCAGTATCTGCGAGGTCACCAGAGAGCCCAGCCGCATGACGGAACTCTGCTGGTCGGTGACATTGGCGGCATCCACCTTGCCCTTGAGAAGCTCCGCGTTTTCCTCGACTTCGTGAATGTCGGTTCCCTTCAGCGGGCCGACCTCACAGGTGATAACAAACTTTCCCGACTCCAGTTTTGATTGAAGGCTCACTATGTTTTCACCTCCTTATCAGACTGCTCCAGCGCGTAGCGCGAGGTGGCCAGCATCTCCGGTCGGGCCATCAACTTGTTATGGTCCAGCGGGTCGATGAAAACCTTCAGTTTATCGAGCTGACCTTTCGATTTCAAACGGTTGTAGATAAGCTCCCAGCCGCAATCACGTTCAGGTGAAAGCTCGCACTTCCCGTTGGACGCTCCACCGCAGGCACCACTGACAAGGCTCTTGGTGCAGGCGGTAATGGGACAGATGCCGCCGGTATAGTCCAGCAGGCACTGGCCGCACTCCTGGCAACGTTCGCTGCCCCGCCACTCGCCGCGGCTGCCTCCCAGGTTAACGGTATTGCAGGCCGGATGGCAGACCTTGTTCACCGAGGCCGCCACCGCCTGGATGCCGATACCGCAGGTCATCACCAGTATCGAATCGGCGGCCGCTACCTGGTCGACTCTACCCCTCAGGCCCGACTTGACCAGGGCTTTTTCGCAAAGGAAATCGATAACCTTGGTCCCGGTCACCTTCTTTCCGGCTTCTTCAAGCTTTGTCTTCATTTCTTCTACCTGGACGGGGCCACCGCTGCCCGAAGACTGAGCGCAGCCGTCGCAGCCCAGTATAAAGACGCTTTTCTCCCCGTCGAGATAGCCCAGGATTTCTTCAAACGGCTTTTGTTCTGATAAAATCATCTCTCCTCCTTAAAAGGCTACACTACCCTGAACTGACCAAGGTCTCGACCTTTAGGTGTCACCACATGGATGGAGCATGCCATGCAGGGGTCAAAAGAGCGAATGATACGCACGATTTCAAAGGGGTTTTTCTCGTCCTTGACCTTCGTGCCGACGAGGGCCTGCTCGATAGGCCCGTTCTGTCCTTTATCATCCATCGGGCCCACGTTCCAGGTGGTGGGCACGACGCATTGGTAGTTGGCAATCTTTTTATCCTTTATCTCTATCCAGTGCCCCAGAGCGCCGCGGGCGGCTTCGGTAAGTCCCATGCCCATGGCTTCATCGGGCATTTCATACTCGACATAGGCCGGTTCGCCCGGCTTGAGCTGCAGCGCCCAGCCTTCCAGCGAATCGGCGATAAACTTGGCGGAAAGCGCCCGCGTCAGGTGACGCCCCAGCACAGAGAACAGCACCGAAGCCGGTGCCTTCAGCGCACTTAAAGCCCCGTCTACCATTTCTTTCATGGCGGGGTCGCCGTTGGCATAGGTAACGGCCACCCTGGCCAGCGGACCGACCTCGTAGACCTTGCCGTCGTAGCGCGGTGACTTCGTCCAGGAATAGGCGTCTTTCTTACCGTACTGCGGCTTGGTGTCTCCCTGCGACGGATGAAGTCCTGTTGTCGAATCTTCGTACCAGGAGTGCCGGACATACTCGGCTATCTTGTTCGCATCCAGCCCGCCGGGCTTGAGGTCTGCGGAGACGGTGCCCTGTTTGAAGAGCCTTTTACGGGTGGAATAGTCCGGGCTGCTGCCGTCAAGGTCGTACATGCCGTACGAAAGCAGGTTCTTGCAGCCGACGCCGATTTCCGCGTAGTCGGCATAAGCGCCGGCCACCGCCATCACATCGGGGATATAGACATTATTAATAAAATCCTGAAGGATTTTTATCTTCCAGATATAGGCCATGATATTATCGGGTGTGGGAGTGCTGGTCACGCCGCCGGGGACAACCCCCACGCTGTGTGGTACTTTGCCGCTGAAGATGCTGACCGCCTCGTGACCGATACGCCGGATTTCCAGCGCCTTCACGTAGTGGGCGACGGCCTGCTGGTTGACCTCCGGGGGCAGGCGGTAATCGCCTTCGTAGCGAGGTAAAAACGGCCCCAGCTCGCCGCGGGCGATGAAGTCCTTAACCGAGTTAAGCTGAGAATCGTTACCCTCGTACTTAGCGACATCGGCCACATTCACGTAGTCCAGAGCGGCCAGGTGGTAGAAGTGGAGAACGTGGTCCTGGGCGACGTGCGCCCCCTGAATCAGGTTGCGAATTATCCGTCCGTTATCCGGTATCTTATCGGCGATGCCGAAAGCGCTATCGAGGCTTAATGTAGCTGCGATAGCGTGCGACTGCGGGCAGACACCGCAAATACGCTGGGTAATTACCTGGGCATCCCTGGGGTCGCGTCCCCGCAGGATAATCTCAAATCCACGGAAGAGGTTGCCGACAGTCCGGGCTTCCTTGACCTCCCCGTTTTCAACGACGCATTCGACCTTGAGGTGCCCCTCAATTCTGGTGACGGGGTCTATAACTATCTTGCCCATTACTTCTCCTCCTTGCTGGCCCAGTAAGCACCGATGACGGGCAGGTCAACGTCAACGAGTTTCTCGTAGAAGGGTGCTGTCTGGTCGGGGAATTCCGGCTGGGTACAGCCGTTGCACGGCGCGCCGGCACCGATAACCCAGTTCGTGCCGCTGTTCCACCTTCTCAAAGGACAGTCGGCATAGGTTATGGGGCCCTTGCAGCCGAGTTCATAGAGACAGCCCTCGTCGCCGAATTTCTTGGCGAATTTGCCTTCGTCGAAATAGGCGCGGCGCGGGCAGTTCTCATGAATCAGCTTGCCGTAGAAAGCCTTGGGCCGGAGCAGGTCGTCGAGGTCATCGGCCGTGGGCAGACCGCTCAGGATAACGCTGGCTAACGTCCCCACGAACCAGTCGGGGTGCGGGGGACAGCCGGGAATATTTATCAACGGTTTTTCGATTCCGGCGGATTCGAGGACTTTACTTATCGGCTGGGCGTTGGTGGGATTCGGTTTGGCCGCCGGGATGCCGCCGAACGCGGCGCAGGTGCCCAGGGCAATAACGGCCAGAGCATCCTGGGCCAGCTCCGTCACCCTCTGAATCATGGTGACCGGTTTGCCGTCCCGTTCGCCGATTGCACCGTAAACGGCATCGGTCGCCATGGGAACAGCCCCGTCAACCACCAGGATATATTCGCCCTTCTTCTGCTCGGCCGTATCCTCCATCACCTCGATTGCCATTTCCCCGGCGGCAGCCATTATCACCGGGTGAAACCTGAGGTTGACGTGCACGCCGGGAGCTATCTGGTCTATGAGCACGTTTTTAATGGTAGGGCTGGCGACATTCAGAAGCGATACGGCACAGCCGCTACAACCGGCTGTTTGCAGATATACAACTGGGAGTTCCTTAACCATCAAGTCCAACTCCTTTCTGAGTTATCTCAATATTTGAGCGTCAGGATATACAAATAATCGACGCGGGAAATCCGTAACCCGATACAGGACGGTTTATGAATACGCTAATGAAATCCAATATGTACCAGGCTCCATCTAGTACGTGGTTCTATTAAAACGGTCAATATCTTTGAATGTGATTTGTCCCTATTATTATACTACTTTCTAAACGCTTTGGCTATAACTCCCACTGTAATTGTCTATTCCGAAAGCGCCTTCGCCACGATTTCGGCCAGGTCCAGCACCCGTACTTCTTCAGCCGCGTCTTTGTCTTTCAACCCGTCGTCAAACATGGTCATGCAGTAAGGACAGCAGACGCAAATTGTCTCCGCCTTCTTTTCCAGGGCTTCCTCCACGCGGGCGACATTAATAAGCGTACCTTCATGCTCTTCCATCCACATGCGTCCGCCACCGGCGCCGCAGCAGAATGCTTTGTCGCGGTTGCGCTCCATCTCGGTAGGTGCTTTACCCGTGGCCGCCGCGACCACCTGACGGGGTGCATCGTAGATGAGGTTATATCTTCCCAGATAGCATGAATCGTGGAAGACCACGTTGCCCAGGTCGCCGGAAGCGTTCAGCTTGAGCTTACCCTCTTTAATCAGACTATTGATGAACTCCGTGTGATGGACTACTTCCAGGTCGGCCCCGTATTGCTTGTAATCGTTCTTCAGGGTACTGTAGCAGTGCGGGCACTGCGTGATAATTTTCTTAATACCCTTCTCTTCAAACATCTTGATATTTTCCCTGGCCATGTTATCAAAGACATACTCGTTGCCGAGTCGGCGCAGGCTCTCTCCGCAGCATAATTCATCCCTCCCCAGGGTACCCCAGGATACGCCGCCGGCATCAAGGATTTTAACCACGGACAACGTTGTATGACGGTTCCGCGCGTCGAAAGCGCCGGCGCAGCCGATATAGAACAGGTACTCGGTCTTGCCGGCCTCGAAAGGCTGTACGTTAATATCCGCCGCCCACTTGGTACGCTCCGCGGGGGCGATGCCCCAGGGATTGCTGCGCTGTTCCATGTTCTCGAAGAGCGTCAGCAGTTCCTCCGGGAATTTTGCCTTCATTTCCACCAGGTTCCGGCGCATGTCAACGATTCTGGGCACGTGCTCGATAAATACCGGGCAGACTTCCATGCAGGCGCCGCAGGTGGTGCACTCCCAGAGGACCTCCTCGGAGACGCTGCCTTCACCGTCGCCACCGATTAAGGGCAATACTTCACCGCCATCCCCGGGGCCGTTTTTCAGTAGATTCACTTTAATATCATGTATAAGCAGCCTCGGCTCCAGCGGCTTACCGGTGAAAGTAGCCGGGCAGACATCCGAGCAGCGCCCGCATTCGGTGCAGGCATAAGAATCGAATAGTCCCTTCCAGGGAAACTGCTCCACCTGCCCGACGCCGAAGGTATTTTCTCTGGCGAACTCTTCCCGGGACTGTGTCTTTATTTTCTCCAGGCTCTTAAAAAAGCAGTTGGGGATGGAGGCGAGGACATGCATGTGCTTGCTGTACGGCAGGTAGTTTAGGAAAGACAGCAGAACGACCGCATGAATCCACCAGAAAACATTCGCGGCCGTTTCCAGGCTCCCCACCGAAGCCCCCGAAGGAATAATGGAAGCCCCGAAATTCGATATGAACATATAGTCCGCCGCCCTCTCCGTGCCCCGGGCGATTTCACTGGCGTGCATGCCGAAGAATGCAATCATCAGGAAACCCACCATTCCGAGGATAATAAAGGCATCACGGCTCCTGGCTTCTGTGTGGGGCGGCGGGAAAGTCAGACGGCGGATAACGGCTAAAATCACCGAAAGCAAAGCAAGCACGGACACGATATCGAAAATACAGGCCAGCGTAAAGTAGGCGCCGTCCGGCAAACGCGAGTAACTGATGACATCCGGCGCGAGGCCGTTGAGCAGGAACTCGGCGTTGGCGATTAACAACACCATGAAGGCCCAGAAAAGCACGAAGTGGTTTATACCGAACGGCTTGCTGACCACACGCCTCTGGCCGAAGGCGTAAAACAGCATGTTCCAGAATCGCTTATGGACAGCATCGAATCGATTGTCCGGACGGCCCTTCAGAACGAGGCCGAAACGCCGGTAGCAACTCCAGCTAAAGAACAATATAGCCGCTGCGAAAACAACGATAAACGCAATTACATCTGACGTCAAAATAATTTATTCCTTATCTATAATTATTAATAATGTCATTCTCGGGCTTGACCCGAGAATCCAGAACACCTTTTCCCCTCCTCGATTTGATTCCCGCTTTCGCGGGAATGACACCCCCTTTTTTAAGCGGCCGCGCCCGCTTTCTTGGCTTTTAGCTCCCTGACATAATTGGTGATTGCCGGAATAACCTGGAAAAGGTCGCCGACAATTCCGAAGGTGGCTACTTCAAATATCGGCGCCTGTTTATCGCGATTGATGGCGATAATCACGTCCGAGTCCTGCATGCCTACCAGGTGCTGAATGGCGCCGCTGATACCGCAGGCAATATAAATCTTGGGGCGGACGGTCTTGCCCGTCTGGCCGACCTGCCTTTCCAGGGGCATCCAGCCGGCTTCCACGGCGGCGCGGGAGCAGGACACCACCCCGCCCAACTCGTCAGCCAGCTCCTGTAATATGCTGTAATTCTCCGTATTGCACATGCCGCGTCCGCCCGAGACGAGAATATCGGCCGCGGCGACGTCCACGCTGTCCATTTTCTTGTCTTCGATTATCTCCAGCACCTTGGCGGCAATGTCTTCTTCCCTGACAGGTACGGCCTCGCGGACAATCTCGCCGGTACGGGTAGTATCCTTTTCCGGCAAAGCCATAACATGGGGTCGTACCGTGGACATCTGGGGTCGCGTGAACTCCGTTAAAATAGTCGCCATGATGTTACCGCCGAAGGCGGGACGTGTCTGCAGCAGGAAACCCTCATCGTCGATGGCCAGTCCGGTACAGTCGGCCGTCAGTCCGGTCTTGAGTTTCGTGGCGATAGCGCCGGCCAAATCCCTTCCCAGACCGGTGGCGCCGATAAGCACTATTTCCGGCTTGTACTTCTCCACCAGGTAACAAAAAGCCTTGTAGTAAGATTCGGTGCGGTAATAGTGGAAAACGGGGTCGTCAACCAGATAGACCTTGCCCGCGCCGTAGGCAAACGCCTCTTTACAGAGGTGCTCTACCTTATCGCCGATACATACCGAGCACAGTTCGACACCCCTCGTTTTAGCAAGGTCAGCGCCCACGCCCAGCAGTTCCCAGGAAACCTCCGCCGGCTTGCCCTCGGTGTGCTCGATAAAGACCCAGACACCTTTATACTCCTTGATTTTTTCCAGCCTGGTGTCTTTCTCCTTGACCTCCGGTTCGGGTTCGGGTTTGGCCGCGGCTTTCTGCGCCGCCAGCTCATCAAGAATCTTCTGCTCTTCCGGCGTGTAGAATATCTCGATGGCGTCGACCGGGCAAACCTTGATGCAGCGGCGGCAACGGGTACATAGTTCCAGGTCGATAATCGGCTCACCCTTCTCGTTCATGGTAATGGCATCCTTGGGGCACTCACTTTCGCAGCGAGCGCCACAGGCGATGCACTTGCCGGGTATTAGGCGTGCCGTTCCGCGGGGTCTCTTAATCTTCTTCGGCTCTTCCGTCAACGCTTACTATACCTCTATCTACAAGGATAAAAGGTCCTTCTCTTTCATCTTGTCGATTAACGACCTGGCAACATCTTCGGGCTTGTCGGTTTCGTCGCCCAGTATCTGGCCCTTGGTCCTCTCCGGCGAGAATATCTTCCTTACCTGTGTCGCCGACCCCTTAAGCCCGATAGTCTGCTCGTCTATATTCATCTCTTTATTATCCCAGAGCGCTATATCCGCATCTTCAGCCATGAGGCGCATCGGCACAGTAGGATAGCGGGGATTGTTTATTTCTCGCAGCACCGCAATCATGGCAGGCAACGGCGCCACCACGATTTCATGCCGACCTTCCAGCTTACGCCTGACCTTCACCTGCTTGTTCTTGACATCCACTTCCTCAATACGGTCAACCAGGGTCAGCTGTGAGCATCCCAGGCGGGAAGCGATGCCGGGGCCTACCTGAGCCGTATCTCCGTCGATGGTCTGGCGCCCGCACATGATGATAGCCAGTTCCTCTTTTTCCGCCAGTTTGCGGACAGCTTCGGCCAGGACCATGCTGGTAGCCAGAGTATCGGCGCCGCCGAAGGCACGGTCGCTCAGCAGAATGGCCTCATCGGCTCCTAAAGCCTGAGTTTTCCGCAGAGTAACTTCGGCAGTGGGAGGCCCCATGGAAATTACCGCGACACGAAACCCGTACTTATCCTTCAGCCTGAGGCTTTCTTCAAGGGCGTGGGTATCATAGGGGTTCATGATGAAGGGTACACCTTCCCTGATGAGAGTTCCGGTGACCGGGTCTACCTTTACCTGGGTAGTGTCCGGGACTTGTTTGACGCAGGCAACTACTAACATCAGTATAAATGTACCTAAGGAAGAATCGGGAGTACTGTTAGAAGTACTGGTAAATGATACCACATTATCGCTAATACGACAAATGCTTTCCGTATTATCTGACAGGTATATTTTGCCGTCGCTTTCAAAGCTGTGATAAACTACGAGCAGATACGGAAAAGATATGAACATACTGGTAACCAATGACGACGGTATAAACGCCGAAAGCCTGTGGGCGCTGGTGGAGGAATTACGGAAAATCGCCCGGGTGACCGTGGTCGCCCCGGACGGTGAAAGGAGCGCCATCGGCACGGCCGTAACGCTGTTCGAGCCCCTGCACGCGGAGAAAGTCAGGTCGCCGGTGCCGGGGGTAATCGCCTATGCCATTGACGGCTCACCCTCGGACTGTGTTATTTTGGCCCTCGGCAAACTCGTCGAGGATGGCGTGGATATAGTCGTCTCCGGTATCAATACCAACCTGAACCTCGGCGAAGACGTGCATATCTCCGGAACAGTCGGCGGCGCCCTGCAGGGCTACTTCCACGGTTTACCCGCCCTGGCCGTCTCGGCACCCCCGGACAGCCAGCCGGGACTGGACAGCGCCGCCCGGGTTACCGCCATACTGGCCCAGAAGATAGCCGCTAAACCGACCAGGATTTTCCTTAATATCAACGTGCCCGACCTGCCTCAGGGGGAAATCAAAGGGGTGCAAATTACCCGCCTGGCACGTTCCAGCCACATCAACACCGTCGTGGAAGACGACCACGGTCAGAAGAAACAGTACCGGCTCGTGCGTGAGAGACTGCCCGAAGCCATGGAAGACGGCACCGATATTCTGGCAATCGAGCAGGGATACATCTCCATCACGCCGCTCTACACCAGCTTGCTTGACAAGCCTCCCCAGCGACTCCTGAAAAGGCTTTGTGCCGAACTTGCCCAATCGTTATCGAAAGGACTAATAACGGGCTGAAAAAATGCAGCACCACATCGGCACCGACATCATAGAAATAGAACGAATCCGCCGGGTAATCGACCGCTTCGGCGACCGTTTTCTACAACGTGTTTACACGGAAGCGGAACTCCATATATACGGACACAGGGCGCATTCACTGGCCGCCAGCTTCGCCAGCAAAGAGGCGGTTATGAAAGTGCTGGGAACGGGCAACCGGGGCGTGGCCTGGCGTGAAATCGAAACGCTTTATTACCCCAGCGGCAAGCCGCATATCAGGCTCAACGGGCGGGCAAAAAAAGAGGCGGACAAACTGGGGATAAAAGAAATAGACGTGAGCCTGTCACACTCCAGGAAGTACGCCACCGCCACAGCCATAGGGTCGACCTAACCCTCCCAGACGACCTCCCCGCCGATAATAGTCATCACCACTTTGATATCTTTTATCCGTTCCGGGGGGACTCTGGTGGGGTCTTCGCTCAAGACCACCATATCGGCCAGTTTACCCGGCGTGATGGAACCCTTGATATCTTCCTCGAAAGAGGCGTAAGCGGCATTGGTGGTGTAAAGTGCCAGTGCCTGCCGAGGTGAGACAGCCTCCTCCGGCAGGAGCACCTGCCCGGACGCCGCTTTTCTTGCGACCGCCCCGTAGATACCCACCAGCGGATTAATAGGGGTAACCGGCGCGTCCGAGGCGGCAGCGACAACCAGTCCGCTCTCCAGCGGCGACTTAATGCAGTAAAGCCACGGTAGCTGTTCCGGGTCTACCGTCGCCAGATACCTCTCGCCGCTGTAATAGATGGTCGAGGGGTGGGTAACGATAACCGCCCCGAGCTTTTTAAGTCGTTCCAGTAGATAGGGAGGGCATTCGCTGCAGTGTTCGATGCGATGTCGCCTTCCGGTAACCCGGGAATGACCAGCTACATATTCCAGAGCTTCGGTAACCGCAGCGACGACATCCTCTTCTTCGGCATGGAAGGCCAGCTGAAAGCCCGACTGATGGCAGTCGAATGCCAGTTGATTCAACTCCTCACGCGACGGATTCAAATCTCCCGTGGTTTTGGTCACCATCACCTTCACTGCTCCCAGACGCAGTTGATTATCCCCGGAACCCGCCCTAAAGCCGGCTTCTTTGAACTGCATCCAGGCGGCGGCCCCGACCATCATCGAGACCCGGCTACGAAGAACGCCGGAGGCCTTGAATTCGCCGATAGTCTGCCATCTCCTCAAGTCGTTGCTGACCGTCGCTTCCTGGATAGAAGTAATACCGCAGTAAAGAAGATTACGGTCGGCAAGAGCAACACCCTCGGCCATTTCCTCGCCGGTAAAAGGCGGCATTACCTCGCTGCGGATATAGCCCAGCATCTCGTAGAGGATGCCGTTCGGTTCGCCGGTAGCCAGGTCGCGTTCGATGCGGGCGCCATCCGGCTCAGGCGTCTCGCTGTTGATGCCGGCCAGCGAAAGCGCCAGGCTGTTGAGCACGCAGGCATGGAGAGAGCGGTGGGACAGCACCACCGGGTGGCGCGGGGCTGCCTCATCCAGGTCCCGGCGGGTGGGGTGACGTTTCTCCGCCAGGTAAAACTCATTATAGTCGGTACCGCTCAACCATGTCCCGGGCGGGGTTTTCTCCGCTTTCAGGCGGATAGC
>JAUWGD010000185.1 GCA_030606585.1 Dehalococcoidales bacterium
ACCTCTTCCGGGCGCTCGCCGATGAGACATACTATCAGGTGAATATCCTCGTAGCTTTCGGTAATGGCGCTGGCTATCGATTTAAGTAAAAGCGTTTTACCGGCCTTGGGCGGCGATACTATCATGCCGCGCTGACCCCTCCCGATGGGGGAGATTAAATTGAGCAGGCGGGTGGAGAGGTCTGCAGGGGAGTACTCAAGGTTGATGAGCTGGTCGGGGAAAGTGGGCGTGAGCGACCCGAAAGGCTTCCGGTTCTTAACGACTTCCGGGTCGATGTTGTTGATAGCTACTACCTGGAGCAGGCTGAAGTATTTCTCGTTGCTTTTCGGGGGCCTGCCCTGTCCGGTAACCAGGTCGCCGTTACGCAGGCCGAAGCGGCGAATCTGCGACGGCGAGATATAGACATCCGTCTGGCTGGGCAGCATGGTTTCCTGCCTGAGGAAGCCGTAGCCGTCACTCATAATTTCCAGGATGCCGCTGCAGAAAATATTCCCTTGCTCTTCGGTATGTGTCTCCAGCAGGCGCATGATGATGTCATGCTTTTTCAGGGTGGCCGAAGTGGTAATGCCCTTTTCTTTGGCCATTTCCAGCAGTTCTTCCTTAGTCTTGATTCCTAGTTCTGCAATATTCATGATTCCACCTCACTCTCATCCCTTCTTCCTGACAGGAAGGGGTTTTGTTGCCTTTCTATATTTTTATTTATTGGCGACGCTTTCCCAGTCGGCCAGGAAGCGTTTAATGCCGATATCGGTCATCGGGTGTTGTATCATCTGCATCAGCACTTTATAAGGAACCGTGGCGATATCTACGCCAATCATAGCGGCCTGGGTGCAGTGCAGCGGGTGCCTGATACTGGCGGCAATCACCTGGGCGTCCAGCTCGGGGTAGTTATCCAGTATGGCGACGGTATCCTGGACTATCTGCATGCCGTCATGGCCGGCATCGTCCAGCCGGCCTACGAATATGCTAACGTACGTGGCCCCGGCCAGCGCCCCGAGAAGCGCCTGATTTGCCGAGAAGCAGAGGGTCATATTCACTTTAATATTTTCCTTGCTCAGGGTTGAGGTCGCCCGCAGTCCGTCAGGCGTAATCGGTACCTTGATATTGACGTTGGGTGCCCAGATAGCCTTGGCGCGGGCTTCTTCTATCATGGAATCGGCGTTTTCCGCTAGTACTTCAACGGAAACGGGTCCGCTGACTATAGAGCAGATTTTCTTGGTCACGGTCTCGTAGTCGGATGTAGCCTCTTTGGATAGCAGCGACGGATTGGTGGTAACCCCGCTGATAATACCCAGCTGGGCGGCTTTTCTAATTTCGTCTATATTTGCGGTATCCAGAAAGATTTGCATTCGGTTCTCCTCCTCAATTAGGTTGAAAGAGGTAGCGGGGGTTGCGCTCCTTCACGCAGTATATCTTTAGCCACGCCGACAAAATCGCGGAAGAGGGGGTGGGGGCGACCGGGACGTGAAAGGAATTCGGGGTGGAACTGGCAGCTTACCATCCAGGGGTGGTCGGCCAGTTCGCAGACCTCTACCAGTTTATCATCGGGGGAAACACCGCTATAGTTCATGCCTGCCTTGTGCAGCGGCTCGCGGAATTCGTTATTAAATTCGAAGCGGTGCCGGTGGCGCTCCTGTACCAGTTCTTTACCGTAAGCCCTGGCGGCGAGACTGCTGTCCAGGAGCTTGCACGGGTAATTACCCAGACGCATCGTGGCTCCCTTGTCTTTTACGTTCTTCTGTTCGGGCAGAAGGTCGATAACCGGGTAGGGGGTGGACGGATTAAATTCGGTGGAGTTCGGCTCATCCGTTTTGAAAACGTAACGGGCGAACTCAATCACCATGACATGCAGCCCCAGGCACAGTCCCAGGTACGGTATTTTGTTTTCGCGGGCGTATTTGGCCGCTTTTATTTTTCCTTCGATACCTCTTTCACCGAAACCGCCGGGAACAATGATTCCCTGGGCCGTGCGTAATAAATTTTCCACTCCGTTCTTATCAAGCTCCTCGGAATGGACCCATAACAGCTCGAGGTCTCTATCGTTATGTAGTGCCGCGTGGTACAGTGCCTCGCGAACGGAAAAATAGGCATCATTAAGCTCAACGTATTTGCCGACCAGGGCGATATTTACGGGTTCGCGCGGCGTCTTGATGCGTTCGACGAGTCCCCGCCATTCCCGCAGGTCGGTAGAACGTGCTTTAATGCCTAGCTTATCGATAATCAGCTGCCCCAGTCCGCATTCGTCGAGTATCAGGGGTATTTCATATATTGTTTCTACGGTGGGTAGGGGAATAACGGCCTGCTTGTCCACGTCGCAGAAAAGTGATATCTTATCGCGGATTCCTTCCGATATTTCATAATCGCTGCGGCAGACAATAACATCGGGCTGGATACCGATACGCCGCAGCTCGTTAACGCTGTGCTGGGTGGGCTTGGTCTTGAGTTCCTGGGTGGAGTTGAGATAGGGGAGAAAGGTGACATGTATATAGAGCACGTTGTTCCTGCCGACATCTTTCCTCATCTGGCGGATAGCCTCCAGGAACGGTTGCCCCTCGATATCGCCGACCGTGCCGCCTACTTCGATGAGAATCACGTCTGCCCCGGAATTATCGGCCAGTTGTGTGAATTTGCCCTTAATCTCGGTCGTCAGGTGGGGCACAATCTGGATAGTGCCTCCCAGGAAGTCGCCGTGCCTTTCCTTGGCGATGAGGGTGCTGTAAATCTGCCCCGAGGTGACGTTGGAGTCCGCCGTAGTTTCGGCGTCGATAAAGCGCTCGTAGTTGCCCAGGTCGAGGTCTGTTTCCGCCCCGTCTTTGGTGACGAATACCTCGCCGTGCTGGTAGGGCGACATGGTGCCCGGGTCAACGTTCAAATAGGGGTCGAGTTTCTGGACGGCTACGGTGACCTGGCGGCTTTTCAGGATATTGCCGATTGAGGCGACGGTGATGCCCTTGCCTACGGAACTGACCACGCCTCCGGTTACGAAGATATACTTTGGCATATACGAGTACCAAACTCCAATAATCTGGAAAATTTCCAGTCTTATCTCAAGAAGCCCATCAGGGAACTAGAACGGGAATTGTACACAGTGCCTCACGAATAAATATTTGCACTATTTTCAAGGGAAACAGGAAAAGACTGTTAAACAAGTGGGGGTTTCTTCTTATTATAGGGAGGCTTTTCTGCTTTGTCAAGGGGGTTATCCCTGTTTAGTAGCG
>JAUWGD010000204.1 GCA_030606585.1 Dehalococcoidales bacterium
GTCATCGAAATCATCGTCGGTAAGGGCTTCCATGACGGCGATTACCACCGGCAGGTACTCCGGTTTGGCTCCGGCCATCACGGCGTTGACGGCGATTTTTTCTATGGTTGCAATACCCTGCTTGGGGTTTATCTTGCCCAGCACTTCATCGGGTTGGCGCTTTGTCCCCGAGAGCATCCACTTGACGCGCTCCGGGGTGGGTGGTACCAGGGGCAGACCGTCGCCCCAGCGGTTATTCAGGAAGATATCATTAAATTCCTCAGCCGCTGCCGGGTAGGACTCCGCCGTAACGGTAACCTCGGATGCTTCTTCCTCGATTTCTACCGCTGACGTCCCTGTCTCACCGGGTGTCATGGGTGTGGTCAGGGCATTAATGATATCGTCGAAGACGGATTCTACCAGCGGCCTGACCGTCTCCACTTCGCCGCGGAGTTTGTAGAAGTCCTGCGAGCTTATTTTCACGCGGCGTAGCGCCGGCATTCCGTTATCCGCCGATGCCGATTTCGCGTCGTCGTCGAAGGTGGTGCAGTTGATAAACATGCCGGGTTTCCCCATTTTTTCCAGTAATACCGTGCCGGCCACGCCGACAAATGTGCACGACCCTCAGTCGCCGACACCGTAAACGAAGGTGTCTATCTGCGGCACCCAGGCCTCGGCGTCATCGTCCCTGATTAAGAAAGCGCCACGCAGCCAGGTGGTGGTGGCGGTGGGGTATCGCTCTTTGAGGAGTTCCTCGAATACCTTGTAAAAGTTATCCAGGCCCGGTTTGTTGTTCCAGTACAGGCCGACTCTCTTGCCCGCTAGGTCCGTGACGCGCGGGTTAGGCGCGGTCACCGGCAGGGTTTCCACGACACCCCGGGGGTTAAGCAGTTTTAGTTCAACCTTATTCTCACTCATTAGTTGCTCCTTTATTGGAAAAATATTCCCCCACTACGTATGTAATTTCGTAAAATGAAATCGGAGAATTTCTCTAATTATGGTCGCCGCTATCGTAAATGTCAAATGAATTTTTTGCTTAATACGTATGGTTCTGTTCGGTTTTGGTTGTTGCGGTATTATCTGAACCTCACTGCGTTTTAACCTCACCCCTTCAGGATGAACCCCCTCTCCAACCTGTAAAATTTACTACCTCGTAAGATGATTTGGCTGGAGAGGGGGGTCAGGGGTGAGGTATAAGCCATCAACCACATGAAAATAGAACCTGACCCGTGAAATTTTTGACACTTGTAACTCAAGGCGGATACAATTCAATTAGATGAATGCGGTAATATTTTAGAGGAGGTCAGGTTACTTGACATCATTGCAGGAATATAACGGGTACGGCGAAGAACTGGAGAAGGCACTCCTTCTGAAGACATCCCCCATAGCAGTGAAGATGCTGGAGACGGAAAAAGATATCCCGGAAGGAGCTATCCGACCGAAGAGAGACCGCGGTTATCACCTGGCGCAGTGCCAGGCTTTTACCATGACCCGGCGGCAGGGAATGACGATAGCCATGCTGAAAGAAGACCACTGGTGCTGGGCGCCCTTGCTGGCTTACGGACTGGTGGAAGACCCGCATGACGACTTCGTAGATGCCCATACGTCTTTCCCCCGATTTGAATACGGAAAATACATCGGTATGGTGACCGGGCCGCTGAAGTCGGCTAATTTTGAGCCGGACATGGTGCTGGTATATTCCAACACCGCACAGCTCAGGGAGATGATTAGTGTGCCGAAGTTCCAGGAAAAGACCCTGGTGAAGTCCGAGTTCGACCCCATCGATTCCTGCGTTTACTCCGTCGTGCCTGTCATTACCGGCGGCCAGTACCGCATTACCCTCCCCGACCCCGGCGAAGCCTCGCGGGCCTTTGCCGGAGATGACGAGATTATCTTTTCCATACCTAAAGATAAGCTGGGAGGACTGGTGGAGGGGGTCAAGCGCAGCGCCGGGAGGAAGCAGAACGCGGAAGATTGGGCGCACATATTGCTCAGGCCCGATTTCCCCCGCCCCGACTTCTATAAGGACCTGTTTAGAAAGTGGGGACTGGACGTTGAGGACTAGAAATATCGACCGAAAAACAGTCCCGCCCCCTTTACAAAATGGTCAAATCTGTATTATAATATATCACGTTATATCGTAATAATTTTCGGAGTTTAAGCATCTCTTCATGAAGACCATACTCAGATTGGTGGGCTTTGTTCAAAAATACTGGCCCATGCTGCTCCTCAGCCTGTCGTGTCTGCTCATAGGCACTGGCTTTGGCATAGTCATCCCGCGTATGCTCGGCGACGGTATTGATACCGTACTCGGCTCAGGTCAGCGTAGTTTCGTTATTATCGCGGCGGTGGTTATCATTTCCGCCAGCGCCCTGAGGGGTCTGGCCGGCTACGGACAGCGCTATTTTAACGAGGTCGTTGCCCAGAAAGTATCTTACAACATCAGGAACGCTCTCTACGAGCGATTGCAGCGACTGAGCTTTGCCTTCCACGACCGCAGCCAGAC
>JAUWGD010000140.1 GCA_030606585.1 Dehalococcoidales bacterium
ATCCTGAAAAACTGCGGGCACATCGACCCCACCGAGATAGAGCACTACATCGCCGGAGGCGGCTACGCCGCCCTGGCCAAAGCCCTTCAAAAGACCCCCGAAGATATTATAGACGAGGTTAAGAAATCGGGGTTGAGGGGACGGGGCGGGGCGGGTTTCCCCGCCGGACAGAAGTGGCAGACCTGCCGTGAAGCGCCGGGAAGACCGAAATACATCATCTGCAACGCCGACGAGGGCGACCCGGGGGCGTTCATGGACCGCTCGATACTGGAAAGCGACCCTCACTCGGTAATCGAGGGCATGGTTATCGCCGGTTATGCCGTCGGCGCGCGCCATGGCTACATCTACGTACGCGCCGAATACCCGCTGGCGGTGGAAAGAGTGGAAATCGCCCTGAAACAGGCGAAGAAGCTCAAACTTACCGGCAATCATATCCTGGGGAGCGATTACAATTTCGATATTATACTCTTCCAGGGGTCTGGCGCCTTTGTCTGCGGCGAGGAAACGGCGCTTATCGCCTCGCTGGAAGGCAGGGCGGGCATGCCCCGCTACCGTCCACCCTACCCGGCTACGCATGGCCTGGACGGCAAGCCGACCATCATTAATAACGTCAAGACGCTGGCCTACGTGCGCCACATCATCGGCCAGGGGGCCGACTGGTTTAACGGAATCGGCATAAAAAGCAGCCCGGGCACGGCCGTCTTCGCCCTGGCGGGCAAGATAGTCAACACCGGGCTGGTCGAGGTACCCATGGGCACCACCCTGCGCCAGATAATCTTCGAGGTGGGCAGCGGCATCCCCAAGGGCAAGAAGTTCAAAGCCGTCCAGATAGGGGGTCCTTCCGGAGGCTGCCTGCCCGAATCAGCCCTGGATTTACCGGTGGACTACGATTCGCTGCAGGAGGCCGGTGCCATGATGGGCTCCGGGGGCATGGTGGTACTCGACGAAGACGACTGCATGGTAGAGATTGCCCGCTACTTCCTGGAGTTCACGCAGAGGGAGTCCTGCGGCAAGTGCACGTTCTGCCGACTGGGCACCAGGCAAATGCTGGAAGTCCTGACCGACTTTACGCAGGGCAAGGGCACCATGGAAGATATCGATAACCTCGAGAAGCTGGCGGGGGAGGTAAAGGCGGGGTCGCTCTGCCGACTGGGACAAACGGCCCCCAACCCGATACTGACCACCCTGCGATATTTCCGCGACGAATACGAGGAACATATCAAGTTGGGCAGGTGCCCGGCCCTGATGTGCCTGCACCTCATTGCTTATTACATCCTCCCCGATAAATGCGAGCGTTCCTGCGACGCCTGTATCGGCACCTGCACCGTGGAAGCCATCAGCCCCAATAAGAAGAGAATTAAGGTCATCGACCAGGAGAAGTGCGTCAAGTGCGGCACCTGCCTGACCTCATGTCCGCCGCAATACAACGCCATCATCAAGCTATCACCGCCGAGCGAGGTGCCCGATAAATGAAGACCGTAACGCTGACCATCGACGGGAAAAAGATAACCGCGCGCGCCGGTGAAAAGCTCCTCTGGGCGGCGCTGGAGAACGATATTTATATTCCCAACCTTTGCGCCATCCAGGACAGACCGGAGCCGCACGCCTCCTGCCGCCTGTGCTTCGTGGAAATAGATGGGGTAAAAGAGCCGGTAACCGCCTGCACCACAGAGGTTGCCGAAGGCATGGTGGTGAATACCAGGGGCGAGAAGTCCCTGCCGCTGGCGCGAGCCGGATTCGAGCTGCTGATGGCTTCTCACGCGCTTGACTGCGCCCACTGCCCGGCCAACGGCGCCTGCGAGCTCCAGAAAATCGCCCGTCACCTGAAAGCCAGCCTGAAAACGAAACGGCTCCGGCTGTTACTGAGAGAGCTGCCCGTGGACGACAGCAACCCGCTTTTCACCTATGACCCGAACAAGTGCGTTCTCTGCGGGCGCTGCGTCTGGGTATGCCGCCAGGATGTAAAATCGGGCATTTTCGGGTTCGCGCACCGGGGATTCGATAGAGTGCTGACCACCTTCGACGATGAGCCGATAGGCAGCGAAAGGTGCCTGGACTGCAGCAAGTGCGTGGAAGTGTGCCCTACGGGGGCGCTTTCGTTCAAGAACGAGAAAAAGCCATCAGGTAATAAGGCTTAACTCATCTTTAATTTAATCAATGTCTTAACCTCACCCCCGATATTTCAAGGTGAACCTATCCCCCTTTATCCCTTCAGGGTGAACCTTCAGGATGAACCCCCTTTTTCAAAGGGGGAAACTGGTGGGGTAAACTTGCGAGATAAGCAATAAATGATACGGGGCGGTACGGGTGGGAAAAGATATTCATATGGTGTGGGGAGGATTGCTTCGCTACGTTTATCCTGAGCGTAGCGTGAGGACTCGCAATAACAGAGGGGGAGGCTAGCGGTAGCGGCCGGTCTTACCGCGGGAGTACGGGCGCTTTTTATCGGCGCGTCTATCACCGCGGAAATCGGGAGCCATGATATTAAAGGGAGTGCTGGTATTCTGGTCAACCAGCCGGGAACTAATGGCGCTATCCACTTCTCCCAGAATCTCGTCGAAAGAGTAGCGGGTGGTGATAACGGTGGGCAGCCGGCCATTATAGCGGTAGTTAATAAGCTGATAAAGCTTCTCCTTTACCCAGGGCGTGGCCGAATGCTCACCGAAGTCATCCAGGACAAGGAGCGGTGCCGTCTTAACGCTTTCGAATAGCTTGTCGTAGGAGACCTTGCTCTCCGGGCTGAAGGCCGAGCGGAGGTGGTCGAGGAACTCGGGCACCACCACGAAAAGGGCCGTTTTACCCGCCTCGTAGCGATAGTTAACGATAGCCGCCGCCAGGTGCGTCTTACCGCAACCGGTGACGCCCATGAATACCAGCCAGCCTTCGGGGTTCTTGGCGAAATCGAAAGCCAGGCGGTAGGCCTCGTCCATATTGTCCTGTATCTCTGTGGAGAGATTATTCCGGCGTTTGAAATTGATAAAGGTCATCTTTTTCTGCAGCTCGAACTCCGGTTCCCAGCTATATTCGGAAGTCGGCTGTTCTTCCTCAAGCACATAGACACGGCACAACCGTGGGTCGGTGAGTCGGGTACGCAGCCGGTCGTCCATCTGCTCCACAGGCGTGATGGCGACAATAACCGTGGGCAGCTCGGCATTGAAACGCGAGGTCAAGAGCTGGTCAAGTTTCTCTTTGGCAAAGGGGGTGCCGGACTGGGCGCCGAGGTCGTCCAGGACAAGCAGCGGGGCGTTACGAACCCGGTCGAAGAACTCGTCGTAGGGCACCTCGCTGTCCGGACTAAAGGAAGAACGGAGGTGATCGAGTAAGTCGGGGGCGGTGATATAGAGAGCCGGGTGACCATTTTTGATGCGTTCATTGACGATAGCCGCCGCCAGATGAGTCTTGCCGCTGCCGCTGGAACCACCCAGCACCAGCCAGCCATCGGGGTCGACGGCGTATTCCCTGGCGGCCTCACAGGCGCGTCCGAACCGCTCCTGGCTGGCTTTATTGCCGCGCCTGCCCTCAGGTTCCATATTATCGAAGGTAAAGCGTGCCAGCGAACCCAGGTTGCTGTACCTCTGGAGTCGGTCCCGGCGTTCGCTGTCCTGCTCCTTTTTGGTACATTCGCAGGGTATAACGCGGCTGTAGTCCGGCTCGCCCGAGGGTAAACGGGGATGGACAATGCCAGCGCCCCTGCAAACAGGACAGTCCGAGTTCAGCGGGGCCTCTTCATCAGCGGCGGACCATGTGTCCGTACTTTCCTTTGACGTACTTGTCCGGGTCTGTCTTTTTAGAATCTCGCTGATATGTTCCATCGCTCCTGCCTTCTACCGACCAGTTCTCTAAAATTTTAGCGATATATTTAATACTCCGCTTGTTATGGAGCACGGCTTCCTTGACAGCGTCCCGAATCCAGCCCTCAGGATACTGATTCTCGGCGTCACGGAGCTCATCGGCAATCATGGGGGTCAGCATGCCGATATTCTGCTCGTAAAGGGTAAAAATGTCCGGCAACTCTTCGACGGCAACGTATGCCTGAGGGGAGGGTTTTAGTCCGGCTAGCTTAAGCTCGCCGCTCTCGATTTTAGCCACCGTTTGACGGTCGGACGCGGTATTCAGAAGATAAACATCCTCGGAGTCGCCGTCTTTATCCAGCGCCAGACGGATTAACGTACCACGCTCGGCGGCCATTTTCAAGGCGCCGCGCAGTACATCTTCGGGCGAATCCCCAATAGCCTTGAGGCCGTCCATCAGGCCGGTATCCGCCAGCAGTTCGCCGCAACTAACGTAGCGGGGATGCCCCTTCTTGCGATAGAGCGCGGCGATAACGTGAAGGGTCGTTTTCAGCTCAGCCATGTCGGTGATTTGAGGCAGCAGGCTGCTGAAAAAGACGTTGGGAATGGAGGTAAACTCCATCCTGGCGGGAAATCCCTGAAACTCCTTCATAGCAAAGTCGGCTCCACGCTGCCCAGACTCTCGAATTTAGCCAGATTATGACGGAAACGCATCTTTATACGGCCGGTCGGCCCGTTGCGGTGCTTGGCGATAATAA
>JAUWGD010000177.1 GCA_030606585.1 Dehalococcoidales bacterium
GATGAAGCCCTGCGCCTGGTGAAGGGCCTGATTTAATGCGGAGGTTAGCATAACGCGTATCCTGGGACTCGATGTCGGCGATGTACGGGTAGGGGTGGCTATCAGCGACCCCCTCGGTATTCTGGCCAGCCCGCTGGCTATTATTAACAGATTTGATGAGCAGGCGGCCATTGAAAAGATTGTCAGCATCGTTCGCCAACATGAAGTCGGGCGGGTGATTGCCGGTCTGCCACTGAATATGGACGGCAGCCTCGGCGAGCAGGCGGAAAAGACCATGTCCTTCGTGGGGGCGCTGGGTCGTCATATCGAGGTTCCCACGGAATACCGTGACGAGCGGCTTACCACGGTATCCGCCAGGGAGCTTATTCAGGGAGTAAGAAAGACCAACCGGAACACCCGCTACGATGCGGCGGCTGCGGCGCTTATATTACAGAGTTATCTGGATGCTGCAGCAGCACGCCGTCCGGATGATTTAGACCCACCGAATTGATAAAGCGATATCCTCCGTTCACCGTGCCCGTTTCTTTTCAGGGTTAGCTTTGTTGACAAGCATTTAACCCCGCTAGTATCATAGAATTGAACGTGTGCTTTCCGCAGGATGATTAAATTATTTAGGCTCTTAAAAAGATGGATTAGCAGGACAGGAAGAATAGCATGGCTGTAAAACGCGACTATTATGAGGTACTCGGGGTATCCCGTGAAGCCTCGAACGAAGAAATAAAGAAGGCGTTTCGTAAGCTGGCGTTCCAGTACCACCCGGACCGAAATCGTGATGGTGGCGCCGCCGAGAAATTCAAGGAAGTCAACGAGGCTTACGAAGTCCTCTCGGATACTGATAAACGTGCTGCCTATGACCGCTTCGGACACAGCGGCGCCGAAGGCTTGTTCGGGAGGGGCTTCGATGGATTTGGTTTTGGGGACTACGGGGATATCTTCGAGGACTTTTTCAACTTTTTCAGCGGCGCGGGTACCACCACCCGGCAGGCGCCCCGGAGCGGTAATGACCTGCGCTACCGGATATCAGTCACTTTTGAAGAGGCGGCCCTCGGCTGTGAGAAGGAAATCGGTATAACCCGCACCGAGGTGTGCTCTACCTGCCGCGGTACTCGTTCCAAACCGGGCAGTCAGCCTGTCCGCTGCACCGAGTGTAACGGTACCGGCCAGGTGCGAAGGGTGCAGCGGAGCCTGTTCGGTCAATTCGTTAACACGGCTGTTTGTGGAAAGTGTCACGGCGAGGGGACTCTGATTAGCGAACCGTGTCAGGACTGTAAGGGTTCCGGCCTGCAAAAGCAAAAGAGGAGTATCTCGGTCAAGGTACCCGCCGGTATAGACGATGGCAATGGCATACGCCTTACCGGCGAGGGCGACGCCGGTTCTCGCGGTGGTTCTCCCGGCAATCTGTACGTGGTGATTTCGGTAGCTCGTCACGAGTTTTTCACCAGGGAGGGTGATAGTGTTATCTTTGAACTGCCGGTCAATTTTGCCCAGGCGGCTCTCGGAACGGAAGTGGCAGTACCTACTCTTTACGGTGAGAGCAAGCTGAAAATCCCGGCCGGAAGCCAGAACGGTAAAGTTTTTAAGCTGAACAACAAGGGGATTCCCCACCTGCGTGGCGGCGGACACGGCGACCAGCTGGTTATTTTACGTGTGGTGACGCCGGAGTCACTCAGTAAGGAGCAGCGTCAGCTGTTCGAGGAGCTGGCCAGGAGCCTGCAAAAGGGTAAATAGCCGGGGATTGATTCTTGCGGTTAAGTACTTGAGGTCTTTTTCCTGCGCCGGAAGAGAGAGAACAAACGCCACCGCCGACCGGATAGTTCGTGTCTGGCATTGCCTCCCATAAGCTCTACCGCCGCCTGGTGGGGGTCGGCATCTTCATAGAGCACCTGGTGTATCTTTTCCGTAATCGGCATTTCCAGCCCGAGTTGCTCGGCCAGGTTCGTGGCGACCAGCGTGGTGTTCACTCCCTCGGCTACCTCGGTCATTGATTCCAGAATTTCCGCCAGAGGGCGTCCCTTGGCCAGTTCGGTACCTACGTAGTGGTTGCGACTCAGCGGACTGGCGCAGGTAGCGATTACATCCCCGAGCCCCGCCAGCCCGGAGAAGGTGAGGGGGTTTGCCCCCAGTGCCATACCCAGGGCGGTTATTTCGGTCAGACCCCGCGTTACGAAAGCGGCCTTGGCGTTATCGCCGTAACCCAGTCCGTCGGCGATGCCCGCGCCCAGCGCGATAATGTTCTTTAAAGAGCCCCCCAGCTCCACCCCGATAATATCGGAATTGGTGAAGACGCAGAAATTGGGACATGTCAGTAGCCTTTGCGCCTTCTTGGCCGTCTCTCTGTCCTCGGCGGCTGCCACGGCGGCGGCGGGGTGGTTGTTGATAATTTCCCGGGCAAGGTTGGGTCCGGAAAGTACGCAGATATTGGATTCAAAACGGGGGTCAATTTCCTCGGCGATAACCTGCGACATGCGTTTGTTACTGCCTATCTCCAGGCCCTTGGCGGCGCTTATCACGATAGTTGATTTGGAGAGGTGGCTGGCTACCTGTGAAATATTCTGGCGCATGGTGGCGGAGGGCACGGCCAGGATTACGGCGCTCACGTCGTCCAGTGCCTCCCCCATTTTACTGGTAATTACTATCTGTTCCGGCAGGACGACATCCGGGAGACGGGCAGGGTTGGAACCTTTTTTCCTGATTTTATTGGCTTCTTTTTGTGTCCGTGCCCAAAGCCTGACCTCGCTTCCCTTATTGGCCAGCAGTATTGCCAGTGTTATTCCCCATGTGGTAGTGCCGATAACAGCAATTTTCTGCATTTTATAAAGTCCGTACTTCCTTGTGTGGAGTGATGATAGTTATTCATGGTTTGTTGGACGAAGGCGAAGTTTCGACCTTTGCCGCCTCGCCAATCCTGCGCTCGGTGCCGGATACCAATCTGATGATATTATCGCGGTGCATTACGTAGATAAATACGGCGCATATCATGGCATAAGTTACGTATTCAAAGGGGGGGGGATATGGTTGTAAAAAGTCTATTCTCAGGATGTTTAGCGTCATTAACATAATAAATGCGGTAACGGCACCGATGATGGAGCCGAGTGACATGTATCTGGTTCTGAAGCCGATGCCAATCATGAATAATCCACCGACCACCGCCGCCGGCCAGTACAAAGCCATTAGCCCGCCGATGAAGGTGGCCACCCCGCGCCCGCCTTTGAACTTGAGGAACACGGACCAGCTGTGCCCGGCAATCGCCGATAGAGCCGCCAGAACCTTGGCGCTTTCCAGCCAGGTAAAACCGCCGGTTGAACCGTTAGCGTAGCCACTGAATATCACCCCGGCCAGGATAACCGCCAGTACTCCTTTGCCTATATCGAGAAGGAGTGAAAG
>JAUWGD010000113.1 GCA_030606585.1 Dehalococcoidales bacterium
CTGCTGAATAATACGGAACGGATTGCCGGCTGTACTACTATTCTTTATTCGCCCGTCTTCTTAGTATTAACAACAACACGATGATACCCAGACCCAGCCCCGCGGCGCCGAAAATAACGAACTTGTTCATCAGTAATCCCATCAATCCGGACGAAGAATCATCGCCGATATCGGCGGCGATATCCTCTTCATCGGTCGTGTTATCTGCGTGCAGGTCTTCGACGTCTTCAATAGTAGAAACGTCACTTTCCACGGGAATAGAAAGGTCGTTTTCCACGGGCTCGCTAACGTCGGGCGTGACCTCTGCCTCAGCTTCGACCGCTGCTTCCGGTTCGGGTGCCGGGGTTGCCTCCATCGGTGCTAAGGGAGCGGAGAGGTCGATTACTTTCTCGTTATTGGATTCATCGCTCTCGGTAATGGAATCGTTTCCATCGGCAATCGCCTTGAAAATGTGGTCTCCGGGCTGAGCCGTCCAGGTGAAAGTAGCCATAGCGGACGCGCCGACGGCAACATTGCCGATAAGTAAGCTGGTCTGTAAGATATCGTCAATGTAGCAGGACAGGTATGAAGCATCGGCCGGGCCGTTACCGGGGTTCCTTACGGTTATTACAAAGGTTACCGGGCTGTTCTCGGAGGGCTCGATGGGTGACCAGGTTACTCCTTCGATAATAAGGTCGGGGGCGGGGATGACCAGCGTTTTTACATTATTGGATTCGTTAATTTCGAGTGTTTCATCTGCTTTGTCGATGACTACCTGGAAAATCAGAGACTCTGCCTCAGCCTGCCATGTGAAAGTCCTGGTAACAGTAGCCCCGGGAGCAATATCTTCAATGCTGTGATTGCCCCGGTAGACATTATCTACGTAGTAGTTAACGAAGGAACTGCCCGAACCGAGGTCTCCCTGGTTCTTGATGGTCAATGTGACGGTCACATCATCACCCGTTGACGGAACCAGCGGCGACCACGTAATGCTTTCAATAGTCAGGTCGGGTGCGGGGGTAGTCAGGGACAGCGACATTTCGTTATTCGTCTCATTAGTCTCGAAAATGCTGTTGTTACAATCTATGAAAGCCCTGATGGTGTGCGTGCCGCCCGTGGCGGTCCATGTGATGGTATTCGTGACGGTAGCGCCGGCGTTTATCTGGTTGACATAGACCGAATCCAGCCGGTTGTTATCGATATAATATGCAACGTAAAACGGACTGGTCTGCCCCGGGCCGACGTTTTTGATGGTGCTCGTAATGGTTACCTTATCGCCGACTAACGGAATTGCCGGTGTGCAGGAAATGCCTTCAATAATAAGGTCAGTGTCGGGAGAACGGTCTACGAAGGTTGTTGTTACCGTCTTGGTGTTGTTGGACTCATTACTTTCGTTAACATAATTATCCGTGTCGACAACTGCTCTGACCGTAGTGGTACTACCCTGGGTCACCCACGGGATGGTCGCTGTCGCAGTTGAGCCGACGGGAATGGCTGGCAGATTGTTCTGGTATGTGTAGGTCTCGTTAAAGTAGGAAACTAGGAGGACGGGAGCCGCCTGTGCTTTCCCCTGGTTCTTTACGGTTATGGTGCACAATGCCTTATGGCTTTTTACCGGCGGCGAGGGTGACCATGAAATGCTTTCAATGATAAGGTCGGGGATAAGAGCGGGCAGGGTGACCGTCCCGGTATTATTGGTTTCGTCTATCTCGGCAATACTATCGTCGGCGTCGGCAATTGCTTTTAAGGTGTGAGTATCTCCCCCCATGACTTGCGAAAATGTCTTGGTGGTTGTGGCGCCGGGACTTAGCCCGCCGATATAGACTACTTCCTGGCAGGCGTCATCGATGTAATAGGCTAATAAGGAACTGGTGGCCGTACCGCTGCCCTCGTTCTTAACGGTTACCGTAACAGTTATATCGCTGGTTGCCGTACGATCTGTAACCGGCGAGTAAGTTATGGAGTAGATGACCAGGTCCGGGGTGGCGGTCGCGTAGACTACCGTCTTATGATTATTGGTCTTATCGCTTTCATCTATCTGATTCAGTATGTCGGCAACCGCCCTGACGTTATGCAGGCCGGTTAACGCTGCCCACGTGTAGGTGACGTTGGCAGTAGCGTCAGGGTCCATCGGCATGACCAACTGCTGGGTTCTGGGATTACCGTCGATATATAAATTGAGGAAAAAGGCTGCGGCCCGGTAATTGCCCCGGTTTTTAACGGCCACCGTGAAGGTTACTATCTCGCCGGCTGATGGATTTTCCGGCGTCCAGGTTATTTCGTCGATTGCGAGGTCGGCGGCGAGGACAGAAAAGGCATACGTTTTTTCGTTATTATCCTCGTTGGCTTCGGTGATGCCGCCCTCGCTGTCAATGACTGCCGTAATGGTATGTTCGCCTGCCCTTGCCTGCCGGGTGAATATATTTGTAATCGTAGTATTGGCGCCTACCTGATTGACATAATCTGTTTCAATAAAGATGTCATCAATGTAGTAGGCGATGCGGGAAGCGCTGGCCTGGCTGTTTCCGTGGTTCCCGATGTTAACGGTGAATGTCACCGTATCGCCGATTACCGGCGCTTCCGGCAACCAGGAAATCGATTCGATAACCAGGTCGGGCTCGTCGGTGGATTGGGCAAATGCTTTGTTATCACCTGGTATTATGGCAGGGGCCGTTAATCCTGCCAGTAAGCACAGTATAACCATGACACCGGGCCATGCCCGGAGTTTGTAGATGCTCATAGGTTCAACCTTCACATGTCGGCTGATTATAGAATAACCTGATGAGCGCGGGGGCGATTGGGCTTTAGCATGGGTTTAGGAATGGTGTTATCCCCCATTTTGCGGGGTGTTAAATGGAAAATTACCGGCGATTATTGAAAGAAATACTCTCTCCCCATGCGGGAGAGAGTTAGAGTGAGGGGGTTTTTATCACCCTCACCCTTCCCTCTCCCATCGAGGGAGAGGGATTCAGGTATTTTCACAGAAATAACTGAGTAGGCCTAGATTTTTCTACCCGAGTCGGCCCAGTATTTTTCGCGCAGTTCGCGCTTCATTATCTTCCCGGCGGCATTCTTGGGCAGCGTATCCATGAACTCTACCGATTTGGGGGATTTATAGCCGGCCATGTTCTTCTTACAGAATGCCACCAGTTCTTCGGCGGTGCAGTTGGCGCCCTTTTTTAAGCTGACGACGGCATGTACTTTTTCCACCCAGTACGGGTCGGGGATGCCGATAATCGCCGCTTCATGAACGTCGGGATGCCGGTAGAGAATTTCCTCTACCTCCCTGGGGAAAACATTCTCGCCGCCGGTTATAATCATGTCCTTCTTACGGTCGACGATGTAAACGTAGCCGTTTTCATCGTAGCAGCCGATGTCGCCGGTATGCAGCCAGCCATCGATGATGGTATTGCTGGTGTCTTCGGGGCTCTTCCAGTATTCAATCATGTTGTGTTTGCTGCGGACAATAATTTCACCCATTTCACCGGGGGCAACGTCGTTCTCTTTGTCGTCGACGATTCTGACCTGCACGCCGATATCCGGCTGGCCGGTGGAAGTAAGTATCTTTTCCTCCGGTTTTCCCAGCGCTTCGTGGTCTTCTTTAGAAAGGTGGCAGATGGCGGGGCCGCTTTCGCTCTGGCCGTAGCCCTGTCCGAATACATTCCCGAAGGTCGCCAGGCCTCTTTTCAGTACTTCCAGGGGCATGGGGGAACCGCCGTACCAGATAAACTTGAGACTGCTGACATCGTATTTTTTAACATCGGGTGCAGCAAGCATGGCTACAAGGTGGGTGGGTACGATGGATATATGGGTGGCCTTTTCGTCCTGGATTAGCTGCAGGGCGACTGCCGGGTCGAAGTTTTTCATAATGACGTTGCAGGCGCCAAGATAGATGAGAGAGCGAACCATGGTATCCCCGGCGATGTGGAACATGGGTGATACCTGGATATGCCTGTCCTCAGGCTGGATGCTCTGGTTGATAATGTAGATGCGGCAATCGTCCCAGGCCTCGCGGTGCGAATACACTGCGCCGCGTGGTACGCCGGTGGTGCCGCTGGTATAAATAATGAAGATTTTATCGTCTTCTTCAACCTGTACATCGGGTTCTTCCGTAGGGTTGGAATTATACAGGTCCTGGATGAAAGTCATATCTGGAGCGGCCTCTTCAAGGGATACGAAATTTTTAACTCCGGGTGTTTTGGAGCGTAGTGATTCGGCGATGGATAACTGTTCCGAGCCGACGAAAAGGGTGTTGACTTCCGAGTAATTAATCAGGTATACCAGTTCTTCGGCGCCCAGCCGGGGATTGAAACGCGATAGTAAGTAGCCGCCCTTCATCGCCGCCCCGTAAGTGATGGCGTAGTCAAGGCAGTTCCAGGACAGGATGCCGATGGGGTCTCCCTTTTTAACGCCGAGTTTCTGCAGGGCGTGTATCAGGCTGTTTACTTTAGCGTTGAACTCGGCGTAGGTTAACCTCTGTGTCCCGTAGACAAAAGCCTCCTTGTCCGGGCGCAAGAGCGAATGTCGGTGGATGATATGAGCGAAGGTGCCTATTTTATACCGGGATAGTTCTTTCAGTATCTGACCTGTTGGCATTCTTTTCCTCCATCTTTACTGGATGCTGCTAACTCCGGGCTGACCGGCAAAACAGACTGCAATTCAAGATAACCGCACGAGCCGGGGGAAATCAACCGGCAGTACGGACGTTATGCTTGTATTCTCCCCGGTACAAAGTGGTGGGCCACTCTGGGTTCGAACCAGAGACCTCAGTCTTATCAGGACTGCGCTCTAACCAGCTGAGCTAGTGGCCCACGGTACGCCTATATTTTAATTGAAGATATTTTTTTTATCAAGAGGCGGTCTTGCCACTAATCCAGAAGCGGCCATAGACCAGGCAGGCCAGGCCAACAAAGTTCGCCACGGCAAGGATAATGGTGCAGCATGAAGAGGCATCAAAGACAAATTCGTTCAGTAGCAGCCCCAGTGTACCGAGGGCTATTAATATAAAGCCGGTTCCTTTGATGTAATTTCTCGTGCTGGTGCTCATACAGACCTCCGGTTTAATTCGCTGGTTCTATCGTCATAAGTTCGATTTCAAAGGTAAGTTCTTGGCCGGCCAGGGCATGGTTGGCGTCCACGGTAATATTTTCTTCTGTAACCTGGGTAACGGTGGCTATTACCGTTTTGCCGTTTTCCGTCTGCAAGCGTAACTGCTGTCCCACCTGAACCTCCAGTCCCAGCTTATCCCGAATGGCCATAAATACTAAATCCGGGTCATATGGGCCGTAGGCTTCATCGGGCGATAATGTTACCTTCTTGGTCTGGCCGACTTTCATGCCCCTGACGGCTTTATCAAAACCGGGAATCATTTCGCCCGCCCCGAGGACGAATTCCAGCGGCGCTCTGCCGACGGACGAATCGAAAACGGAGCCGTCGTTGAGTGTGCCCGTGTAGTGCACTGATACTCTGTCACCGTCTTGGGCTCCGCCTCCGCCGCAGCCAATAATTGAAACCGTTGCCAGGAGTAAAATACAAAGTAAAATAGTGCGTTGCATCTTCATGCATTGATTATAACATGA
>JAUWGD010000039.1 GCA_030606585.1 Dehalococcoidales bacterium
GTCCCTCCATACTTTTCGTAGGAACCACCCGGCGAACAATAGCCGTTCTGCATGTCTATAACCAGCAAGGCGGGATGAAAGACGGACGGTTTTATACGCACCATAGCCCTAACCTCCGTTCATTAACACTGTCAGGCATACCGGGTAAGGCAAGCCTTTCACAAGCATTTTACCATATGCCGGAAGAAATGAGGGAAAGCGCGGGGGTTATAAGGATGTTAAGGTAGGAAAATAAAAATAAGTGGCGGCGGGTGGATTCGAACCACCGACTAAAGGCTTATGAGACTAATCTCCTACCCTGTTACCCCACCCAATTCGAATTGCATCCCGGTACGCAAAGGTAAAAACCGCTCGGCGAAGACACGATAAAGTACAACCTGTGCTTTAAACCCCGTACAGTGACCGGCGCTTATCCATGCCACATTCAACCTGGCAAGTTCATCAACCGTTCTATCTATGACGCTATCGGAAGCCTCTATAAGATGCAGACCACCAATAATACTCTCTATTTTACTGCATCCGGCAACTTCTTTTGCCTGATTGGCAATATTAATAATGCCGGCATGGCTGCAACCGGTGATGATTACCAGCCCTTTATCCTTTATGTTCGCCACCACGGAAATATCATCGAGCATTAAATCATCTACAACCATTCCATTCTCCATAGTCTTCACCGCTACGTTGACTTTCTCAAAATCAGTCAGTCTTCTTACCTCTCCGGTAGTCATAATCCCCGGTAAAATAACCGCAGGGTCTTTGGTCAGGAATAATTTGCCACCGGCCTTTTCTATCTCTGCCTCCGAATCTCCCGGCATAATACCTACATCTCTGTGATAGGGCTCGGTGATAAAATGCGGTCGAAAGATACCGGGATGGGCAATTAACTGGACATCTTTCCTGCCGATTTCCCTGAGCAGGCGTGCTACCCCCTGAGTATGGTCATAGTGGCAATGTGTCAGCACGATGGTATCAATGACCGATGGTGAAATACCCATAATACGCATGTTATGGAGGAGGGCCTCAAAATTCTGACCGACATCGACAAGGATTCTCTTTGTATCTCTCCCGCTCACCCCTTCAAGCAGAAAAGAGGCGCCATGTTGTCCCAGATACGGGCTTTCGTAAAGAACGCAGTCATCTGCCAGAACCGTGATTTTTAAATTATCCAATACACCCGGACTTTCCATAGCTACCCCCTTCGGGAGTTCACCGGTAACAAGTAAAATGCTACCATGGCATGGTTATGGTAGCATTCTACTTCTCAGTTAGCAATCAATACATGATTGTTATTGCTAGTCTAAAGTAACCAGCTTTATCTGTACGTTCTTATATCCGGTTTCAGTCGACGGGTCTTTCACCACCTCCCACAGTTCAAAAGCACCGGAAGAGCGGTCGCCTCTGGCATCAAAGCTGATAGGACCGCTGGCGCCCTCGAACGACAGCTTTGTCAAGGCATCCCGGATGGCGGCGCCGTCATATTCACCGGCTGCTTCTATTGCCTTAGCCGCTGCATATACCGCGTCGTAAGTGGTATCACAGTAAATTTCGGGAGCCTCGCCAAACTTAGCGGTATATTTGGTGACAAACTGTTCATAGGTCGACCCGAAACCGACAGTCCTGGTTCCGGCGACAATGGCTTTCTCCATGAACTCAGCACTTCTGGGTTCCTTGAACAAGCCGGAGCCGTAGTTACCGTCGCAGCCGAGCCAGGCAATAGTATCCAGACCCATCTCCAGGGCCTGCTTGAAGATCATGATGCCATCATCGGCATAGCTGACAAGAAGGACCACGTCCGGTCCGCTGTCTTTAATCTGTCCCAGTTCGGTGCGGTAATCCTTCTTAGCCTCATCGTATTCCACTTCGGCTACGACTTTCCCTGCCCAGCCCTTCTCCTGCAGCCCTTCAACAAGCGCTGCCTGAACACCCTTGCCGTAGAGGTTATTCAGTACTATAGTTGCCAGTTTGGTATAACCCCCGTCCACAACCACTTCAGATAACACCCTGCCCTGGGCATCATCCAGAAGGCAGGCACGGAAGAACCACTCCGTCCCATCCATTTCGGATAGTTCAAAGGCCGTGGCTGACATTGTTATGCAGGGAACGCTATGGTCCTTGGCATAGGGGATGGCAAGCTTGGAAGAACCGGATATCATAGGACCAACAATTGCCTGCACGCCGTCTATTTCAATCAGCTTTTTAACTCTGTCCAGCCCTGCGGCCGGATCTGTCTTGCCGTCCTCCTCCACCAGCACTATGTCCTTTCCGAGTACTCCGCCGGCGGCATTAATCTCCTCAGCCGCCAACCTGGCGCCGTTGAGCATCCTGGCCCCCATAGGCGCCAGATCGCCACTCAGGTCCAACACCACGCCTATTTTAATTGTTTCGGGTTCGTCTGTACCGCAGGCTGCCGCACTCACGAGAAGCGACACGACAACTACGGCTAATAATAGTCTTTTAATCATATTACCTCCTTATATATCAAGACTTGGGATATTCCCTGCTATATAAGTCTTGGATCACTACCTTCGTTACATTAACCCTGTAACCCGGGCACCACCTCCTTTCTTACAACTTCCAAGACTACTAAATATCATGAAGCTCAATTGCTGTTGATACCTTTACCCTCCAGGCCCAGGAAACGTTGCTCGGAGAAATCCTCGGCAAAAAGCGAATCTGCGTCACCTTCCATGACACAGGTGCCGTTAACCAGGACATAACCCCGATTCGAGACACTTAGAACCCTTTTTACGTTCTGCTCCACTATGGCTATAGCGATACCGTTTTCCTTTATGGCTTTCATCTTGGAGAGAATAACTGAAGCCGGCTTGGGAGACAGGGAAGCCAGCGGTTCATCAAGGAACAGGAGCTTGGGTTGCGCCATCATAGCCCTGGCTATGGCCACCATCTGCCTCTCGCCACCACTTAAATTTCCCGCCGGACTGCTCTTCCTGGCCTCAAGCTCAGGGAACATCTCATAAATCTCAGCAATTCCCGCTTTGATAGAAGCCCCGCCCTTCCGGTGATAGGCCCCCATATCCAGATTTTCAGCAATAGTGAGATTGGGGAAGACATTGTCTATCTGAGGGACATAACCTATCCCCAGGTCTACGGCCCGGTTAGGGGCGATACCGCTTATATCCTTACCATGAAAGAAGACCCTACCTTTGAACAATCTGGCGAAACCGAGGAAGCTTTTAATCAAAGTGGACTTACCGCTGCCATTAGGTCCTATAATACCTATTATCTCACCCTCGGCTATGCGAATAGAAACGCCCTGGACGATAGTAGCATCACCATAGCCGGCATCAATGTTTTCAGCCACAAAGATGTTGTCCGTCATTCTTCCCCCAAATATATTGCATAAAAATCAGGATTGTCAACAATGGCTTGCGGCTGTCCGGCAATGGCTATTTTGCCTTTATCCATAACATAGACCCAGGTAGCATATTCAAACAGTATTTCCAGCCGGTGTTCCACAATGAAAAGGGCCATCCCGTTAGTAGATAAAGCCTCTAATTTCTGGAATATTTTCTTCCCCAACACAGGATTGATACCCGCTGCCGGTTCATCCAGCAGTAAAAGTCTGGGCCTGGCCATAAGCGCCCTGCCAATCTCCAGAAGCTTTCTCTGCCCACCGGAGAGTTCTGCCGCGGGAGTAAATGCCCAGGGCTCCAGCTCTATAAACTCCAGTATGTCCAGAGCCTCTTCAATCAATCCTTTTTCCTGTTTCTGCCATCTATTTCTTAAAAAGAGGCTGTTAAGTAACCTGTCACCTTCCTGCCCCCGGGCTGCCACCAGCATATTGTCCATTACGCTCAGGTTAAAGAAGAGGCGGGGGATTTGAAAAGCATTCACCAGACCCCGCTCATAAATTTTATAAGGAGGCAGGTGACTGATATATTCATTGTGGAAATAGATTTCCCCGTGGTCTGGTTTGTGAAGACCGAGGACGGTATTAAACAAAGTCGTCTTACCGCTACCATTAGGCCCCACCAGGCCACAAATACCGCCGTGATTGATATCCAGGCTAACACTGTTGACAGCGTAAACGCCGCCAAAGTGCTTGCTAACTTCCTTTATTTTTAGCAGCGCGTCTTCCATCGTAAGCCAACCTCTGTACCTTAGACCTTATCTTACTTTCCTTGAGTAACCCCTGAGGTCTCCATAGTAAAACTATTATAATTAAAATACCAAATGCAATATACTGCAAGTCGCTAAGGATACGTTCAAGTAATGTTGGGTCAACAGGCAAAAACCGAATATAATCCTTGAGTATATTTGTGCCCCTTTCGATAATCTGCACCAGAGCAGCCCCCAGCAGGACTCCCCAGTTATTGCCGGGGCCACCCACAAGAACCATTATCCACACGGTAAAGGTTATCATAGGCATAAACATGCCCGGGAGGACGCAGTGGAGATACTGAACGTAAAGTGCCCCGGCTACTCCAGCCATTGCCGAACCCATCATTAACGCCTGAGCCTTAAATTTAGTCCTGTCTTTGCCCATCACCTCGGCGGCCAATTCGTCCTCCCTTATAGCGCGCATTGCCCTGCCATAAGGAGAATTAGCCAGCAGCTGGATTACGACGAAAAATACCAGTAAACAGAAATAGACCAGGCCTATATTGATTAGAGCATCAACACGGTGAGAAGCGCCCTCTATGGAAATTGCCCGAGCAACGGTCACTCCCCAGTCGCCGCCGGCAAGCCAATCTTCAGATTTAACAATTAATCTCAATATTTCACCAAAGGCTAAAATAGCTATGGCTAAATAATCAGCTCTCAGCCTCAAGGCGGGCAGAGAAATCAACAGACCAAAAACAGCCGAGACCAGGGCACTGGCGATAAGGCAAAAGTAAAAAGGAATACCGGTTTGAGAAAGAAGGGCGTAAGTATAAGCGCCGATGAGAAAGAAAGCCACCTTGCCAAAATTGGCCAGCCCGGCAAAGCCAAACTCAAGGTTAAGACTCAGAGAGACTATACCAAAGATGCCGATGAAGACAATAAGGTCAAGCACATAAAGTAATGGGTCCAAATCAAGCCCTCCTGAACAGCATAGCCAGTCCCTGCGGCTTTACAATTAATGTTACTATCAGAATCAAAAAAGCTATACCTATACGATACGTTGTAGAAACCCCCAAGGCCATAAGACCCACCACCCCGACATTTTCAGCCAGACCGATGATAAAGGCGGATACTATTGCTCCGTAGAAGTTGCCGATGCCCCCGAGTATGGCAACGGCAAAAATGGGTAAAATTATATCCCAGCCTGTCATCGGCCAAATCTGAGTATCGGCGCCACGAAAGACGCCGGCAACAGCCGCCAGTCCAGCGCCAATAAACCAGGTCACCCTGATTACCCGGTCAACATCGATGCCTGAGGCTTGGGCAAGCCCCGGATTGCTGGAACTGGCTCTAATGGCTTTGCCCATCTTGGTATACATCATAAAGAGGTGCATGGCAAGTGACAAAGCTAAAGCGGCGAAGATAAGCCACAGCCAAAGATGAGTTATTCTCAACGGACCAAAATCGAAGGCAGACCCAGTGCCGGTAAAATACAAGGGTTTCCAGGTCCAGATGGCACCGATACTATGCCTGAAGATAAAGCCCAGCGCTATAGAAGCCACCATGAGATGGATGATGCTGCTTCCTCGCCTGGCTAGCGGCTGAAATATACCACAGCAGCATAAAAAGCCTAATAACCCGCTGGATATAAAAGCGACGAGTAGAGCCAGTGGCCACCCCAATCCTAACTGCTCGGTTACGAAATAGCCGACAAAGGCACCGAGGGTAATCAATTCAGCGTGGGCAAAATTCGGGAATTTAGACAGTCCGTAGGTCAGGGTAAGACCCACGGCTCCTATTAGATAAAGGCTGCCGGTAACCGCCGAATTAAAAATTACTTGAGCCCAATTTACTGCCATACACCGCCAAATAGTAACCAGCTTCAGAACAGAGCATGTCTGTGAATTCCGCTTAAAAGTATATCTGATGCTGGGAAGGAAATCAAAACATGCCCGTGGGGAGTACTTCCTTTTAAAGTTGAAATGTCGGAACGGAACGTCTATATTGAAGCCGGGGCGAAACACGAGGAGGAATAACATGACCAGACACATTGGCATAGTCGCGTGCAGCGCGGAAGGCGCAGCCCTTTGTTATCGAACAATCTGTGTAGAAGGACCGTACCTGATGGGGGGATACGCCCATCCGGAGGTTACCATGCACACTTTTAATCTTGGCGAGTATATGCGATATATCGAAGCGGGTGATTGGGAAAGTGTAGCCGGTCTGATGTCATCCTCGGTTGCCAAGGTAGCCAGAGCGGGAGCACACTTCGCCATATGTCCCGATAATACAATTCATCAAGCATTCGACCTCGTCGTTGAGAAATCACCGATTCCATGGCTCCATATCGCCGAAGAAGTTGCCGCTGAAGCAAGGCGCCAAAACTATAAATGTATCGGAATTTTGGGTACACGTTATTTAATGGAGGGACCGGTCTATGCAGATAAACTCGCTGCTGTTGGTATCAAACATAAGCTCCCCGGGATAAACGAGCGCGAGTATATTAATGAAATAATTTTAAATGAGCTGGTTTTTGGTCGCTTCACCGCGGAAGCTCGTCTCAATTTTGAGCAAGTAATCAGTGGGTTAAGAAAGCAGGGCTGTGACGCCGTTGTTCTTGGGTGTACGGAAATACCGCTACTATTAACTCAAGAAAAACTGCCTTTACCGGCACTGGATTCAACCAGGCTACTAGCAAGAGCCGCTCTGAAGAAAGCAACCCAAACAACCTCTAACCAGTAACATACACTTCCCCTGACTGTAAGTATCCGATAAGTGGCAGCGGCGGGATTCGAACCTGCGACCAAGGGCTTATGAGTCCCCTGCTCTACCACTGAGCTACGCTGCCAGCATAGAAAAATATATCATCAATCCCGCCAGGCTGTCAATGACGCCTGATGACATGGATACTGACGGCTTTAAAAGTGGCGTAAACATCTTTGCCCTTTTTCAGTCCCATTTCCTCGGACGACCTTCTGGTAACCAGCGCCACCAGCGGAAACCCGCAGTCTATTTCGACACGGCAGAGCGGCCCGGTGGCCACCGTCCAGGTTATTTTCCCGTCTAGAGAGTTCCTGGCGCTGCTTGATATTCTGGAAAGCGCCACGGTGATATCTTCCGGACGCATGCACACCGAGACTGCTTCCCCAACATCGAATTCAGTCACCGCCTCAATAATCCTGCCGTTAATGTCTATAGCAGCCACTTCACCCTCGCTGGATGCAACCACCCCGTCGATGATGTTTTCCATACCGACGAACTCGGCTACCTGCCTGTTTCCGGGAGAAGCAAATATCTCCCTCGGGTCGCCGGACTGGACCATCTCTCCGTTAACGAGCACACCAATCCTGTCGGCGAGACGCTGTCCCTGCGACATATCATGGGTTGCCATGATTACGGTAATGGTCTCCCGCTTGATGATACCGGCTATCAAGTCCTCGATTTTCGAGGCCGAAACGGGGTCGAGATTAGCGGTGGGTTCGTCAAGGAGCAATACCTCCGGCCGGACGGCGATGGCCCGGGCGATAGCCACCCTTTGCACCTCTCCCCCGGACAATGTCCGCGCGTTCCTGTGCTTGTACATGGTAAGCCCCACCGTCTCCAGAATGCCTTCCACTCCCTCACGGATATGCCGGCTGTCGACACCACGCCATCTCAAGCCATAAGCAATATTCTCATATACGCTGGTATTGAACACCACCGGCTTCTGGAGCACGAATGCCATGCGGCGTCGCGTTTCCAGTCTTATCTTATCCGAAGAGTTCACGTCAACGCCGTTAAAAAACACCTTCCCATCGGCAGGCGTATCCAGTATATCGATAAGACGCAGCAGTGTCGTCTTGCCAGCGCCGGTAGGACCTATCAGGGCATATACTTCACCCCGTTCGACCCTCAGGTTGATGTTTTTCAGGATGGTCTGTCCGTCCCGCCGCTGCGTTAAATTCCTCGTTTCTATTAGGGGCATGATTTACCTCTGCTGTATCCTGTTCATCACTATATTCACCACCAGCGCGATGATAATGAGAATAATACCGAGTGCCATGGCAAGCTCAATATCACCCTTGGATGTTTCCAGTGAGATAGCCGTGGTGATGACACGCGTAAAGCCCCTGATATTGCCACCGACCATGAGAGATATACCTACTTCCGAGATAGCCCGGCCAAATCCCATGATAACCGCCGCCATGACGGCGAATCTCGCTTCCTTCACGACGAGTACCGCCATCTGCCAGCCACCGGCACCCAGAGAACGGGCCGTATCCAGTATTGTCCTGTCCACGCTGTTGAGCGCGGATATAGTCAAGCCCAGCAATATGGGGGTAATTAAAATAACCTGTCCCACGACGATGGCCGGAGGGGTGAAAAGGATGCCAAGCCCTCCCAGCGGCCCGGCACTGGAAATGAAAACGAAAACAAAGAGCCCGACGGCGACAGTGGGTACGCTGTAAAATGTCTGAATCAGACTGACCAGAAACCTCTTGCCGCGGAACTTGTTAAAGTGAATGATACTGGCAAGGGGTATGCAGATAGCGGAACCGATGACCGCCGAGGATACGGCTATCAACAGCGACCTCCCGGCTATCTGCATAACCTCCGGGTCAAAGGAAATAATGAGTTCTACGGCCTTTACCAGGCCGTTCCATATCTCCGTCAATTAATTAAAGCTCCATTAAATGTTATTTCATATATGCCGGAACCGGCGTAGTGTAGTCCTCAACCGGGGGACAGCCGGGCATATCGCAGCTGGCGATGGGGAAGAAGAGAGAACGTCCGTATTCCGCCGTTCCGTAGGTGCCGATTATCTCCTGAACCTCGTCGGAGATAAGCCAGTTGATGAACTGATTGGCGATATCTATTTTAGCCTTGGGATGCGTCTCCGGGTTGATGGCTATAGCCGCATACACGTTAAGGAATATCGAGTCTTTGTCCACGAGCGGTTCTATGCTAAGGTCTCTCTTCAGATTATAGGCAAGGAAAGTCGATATATCCGCCATGACGTATGCCTGCATCTCGTTAGCCATCAGCAGGGTGGGACCCATTCCCTTACCGGCTTCCACGTACCATTCACCCGAATTCTGGACATCTTCGTAGTCGAACCCGGCTTCCTTCCAGATAAGCTTTTCCTTGGCATGTGTGCCGGAATCATCGCCGCGGGAAACGAATTTTACATTGCCCATGATGCCTTCGTTATACAGCTTCGTCATCGATTCAGCGGCTGATAGACCCGCAATACCGGCGGGGTCGTCGGGAGGCCCGGCAATCAGGAAGAAATTGTAGCCGAAATTCCGGCGGTTCAGTCCGTAACCATCGGCTATAAACACGTCCTCCCTGGCTTTGTCATGCACGATAATAGCGTCAACATCACCCCTCCTGCCGTACTCAAGAGCGATACCGGTACCGGCATATACTATATCCATTTCCACATTGGCCAGTTCTTCGAATATCGGCTCCAGGTGATACCAGAGACCCGTATCGTAAAGACTGGTGGTAGTGGCTATTTTAAATCTCACCAGAGGGTCGCGTAACGGGAATTCTCCTTCCGATTCCGGTTCGGTACAGCCGATTACGGCCGGAATCAGCCCAACCAGCATAAATACAATCAATAGAGCACCGGCTATTGGGGTCCTTTTTCTCGATTTTAGAGACATTTTTTTATCCAATCTTTTACGTCGATATCATTCGGTTACACTCATACGTTCAGCCGATGGCGCGCGTACTATCAGGAAAGAATGACAATAGAAAAGAAGAGGGAATTTGTAATCTGGGTATAAGGCATTACTATTAAATACAAGCATTGCGGCTCTCCTTTCTAAACACAAGCGGCATTACCGTTTCCCGTAATACCTATTGGCCAGTCCCCGTGGGCATTCACCTTTAGGAGAAAAGGCTCGGAGAGGTATTCAATTGATAGCATTGTAGCACGTATATGTTATAATTGCAATAGTACAAATATATGTTTTTAGGCAACTCCGGCGCGGTCGCTTTGACGCAATTTATACCCTGTGTTACAATTGAAATCGGAAATTCTCTTCTTGAAAAAAGCCCCCGAAAATGTAATATCCTGACGGACAAGGAAGCAGCTACGTTTATGAAAATCGGTAAAGTAGGAGTGGTCGGTTGCGGGCAGATGGGAGGCGGTATCGCCCATGTATGCGCCCAGGCGGGATACGATGTGGTGGTCTCTGAAATAAGCGACGAGTTCTTAAATAAGGGACTGGCGGCAATCGAAGCTTTGCTAAACAAGAGCGTGCAGAAGGAAAGAATAACGCAAGAAGACAGGGACGCCACCCTGGCACGCCTCAAGGGAACGACCGATACCGGGGACTTTAGCGAATGCGACCTGGTAATCGAAGCCACTATAGAAAATCTCGATTTGAAGAAAAAGATATTCGGCGAGCTGGACAAAATCTGCCCGGAACGCACCGTACTGGCCACCAATACCTCCTGCCTCTCCGTCATGGACATGGCAGCGGCTACCGTACGACCGGACAGAGTACTGGGAATGCACTTCTTCAATCCGGTGCCGGTGATGAAACTGCTGGAGATAATCCGGACGACCGCCACCAGCGAGGCTACCCTGGAAACAGCCCGGGATTTCGGAGAGTCCCTGGGCAAAACGTATGTTATCGTTCAGGACTCGCCCGGCTTCATCGTCAACCGCCTTATCACACCGCAGATTATGAACGCCATCCGTATGATAGAATCCGGCATCGCCTCCGCTAAAGACATCGATACCGCGATGACGCTGGGTGTGAATTACCCGATGGGACCGCTGGCACTGGCCGACCTTATCGGACTGGACACGGTCTTGTTTATCGCCAACGGTATCTACGATAAACTCCGGGACGAGCAGTACGCCGCGCCGGCACTCCTCAAAAAAATGGTCGACGACGGGCAGCTGGGGAGGAAAACGGGTAAGGGGTTTTACGAGTATACGTAGAAGGATGAAAACCATTCCCTGAGCGAGTGGTAAGGTAGAATGAGAGTGTTTAACAATAGCTAGGTGTCATTCCAGCGAAAGCTGGAATCCAGGGCTTTCACGCTGTCATTCCCGCGAAGCCTGTCCCGTACTTGATACGGGAGCGGGAATCCAGTGGAGGAGGGGTGATCTGGATTCTCGGGTCAAGCCCGAGAATGACATTATCAAATAGTCTCTAATATTCTATCTATAACTGCTAAAGGAGAAAAACGATGAGCATTGAAGGGAAAGTGGCCATGGTCACGGGCGGCTCCGGCGGACTGGGGAGGGTGCATTGCCTGTCCCTTGCCGGAGCAGGCTGCAAGGTTGCGGTAGTCGGTCATAGCCACATGGAGAAAGCGGAAGCGGTCGTCGAAGAAATCAAGGCTATGGGGAAGCAGGCACTGGCGGTGGCGATGGATGTCGCCAACATTGATGAGGTTGAAGCCGCCGTCAAGAAAATTGAAAATGCGCTGGGACCGGTGGACATTCTCGTTAATAATGCCGCTTACGGCATCGTCCGGGCGATGACTATCGCCAAGATGAAAATCGAGGACTGGGCTAAAGATTTGAGCGTTAACCTGACCGGCCCTTTCAATACCATCAAGTGCTGTATGCCGGGGATGCTGGAGCAGGGCTGGGGACGCATCATCAATATCTCTTCTATCGCCGGCACCATGGGCGGAGCCGGCCAGTGCAGCTACGCCACGACCAAGGCCGGTATTATCGGCCTTACCAAGACGGCGGCCCTGGAGGGAGCCCGCAAGGGCGTAACGGCCAACGCCATCGTGCTCGGGGTATTCGACGGAGGCAGCTGGCATGAGGTTGCCCCGGAATTCCAGGAGCGTATCGTCAAGCGCATGGCTATGCGCCGGACGGGCACGCCGCAGGAACTCAGCAATGTACTCCTTTTCCTGGCTTCCGAGGAAGCGAGCTATGTCACGGGTGAAGCCATCGAGGTCAGCGGCGGCGCCGGCCTTTTTACTTTTTGATGCAGGTTATGTCATTCTGGCCCCGTATCGGGGTACGGGGTAACCTCCGGCCAGAATCCGGGCCTCCCTATCCCCGCCACTGGATTCCAGCTTACGCTGGAATGACAAAATTAAGAAATAACGGAACGAAAGGAGAAAATACATGAGTGAAGCCGTCATTGTCAGTGGTGTCAGAACAGCAATAGGTAATTATGGTGGTGCATTGCAGGATGTCCCGGCGTCGAAGCTGGGCAGCATCGTTATACAGGGGGCTCTAAAGAAAGCGGGCCTGAAACCGAAGGGAGACGCCAGCTACGCACCGGAGTCGCTTAAGGACGAAGGACGTATCGAACTGGAAAAGAAATACTATAACTGGGACGATTCCCTCCGGGAAGTCGTGGTGGACGAGGTAATTATGGGGAATGTCGTCCAGGCAGGCCAGGGACAGAATCCCGCCCGGCAGGCGGCTATATATGCCGGCGTGCCCAAGGAAGTCAACGCCTTTACGGTTAACAAGATATGCGCCTCCGGCATGAAAGCGGTAGCCCTGGCCGCTCAGGCAATCAAGACCGGTGATGCCGAGGTTATCGTAGCCGGCGGCATCGAAAATATGAGCGCCGTCCCCTACTATGTTCCCAGGATGCGGTGGGGGGCCAGGATGTTCAACGCCGAGATGGTCGACGGCATGGTACACGACGGGCTCTGGGAAATTTTCTACAACTATCACATGGGGTTGACGTCGGAGAACATCGCCGAGAAGTACGGTATCTCCAGAGAGGAACAGGACGCCTTCGCCCTGGAAAGCAACAACCGCGCCCTGGCGGCGACCAAGGACGGCATCTTCAAGGAAGAGATAATACCGGTTGAGATAAAGGTCAAGCGCGAGATGAAGATGTTCGACATCGATGAACACCCCAGGGAGACATCGATGGAGCTCCTGGGCAAGCTGCCGACGGTATTTAAAGCGGACGGCGCCGTCACCGCCGGTAACGCTTCGGCCATAACCGATGCCGGAGCCGCCCTGGTAATAATGTCGGCGGATAAAGCTAAAGAGCTCGGCCTGAAACCGATGGCGACCATTCGCGCCTACGCCGCCGGCGGCGTCGACCCGGCTTTCATGGGACTGGGCGTCATACCAGCCACCAAGAAAGTGCTCAAGCTGGCCGGTCTTACCCTGAACGATATCGACTACATAGAGCTTAACGAAGCCTTCGCCTCACAGTCGATAGGCTGCATCAAGGAGATGGG